>JAFAZM010000045.1 GCA_019239785.1 Sphingomonadaceae bacterium | reverse complement strand
CAGCCGGCCCTATATGGAATTTCGCAGCGCCAATTTCGCCGACTGGAACCGGCGCGATCGCTCGATGCTGATCACCACCCGGTTCGGCAGCACCGCCCAGTTCCACCGGGTGGCGGCGCCGCTCGGCATGCGCGAGCAATTGAGTTTCGAGGCCGAGCCGGTAAACGGCGGCTGGTCGCCGGCCGGCGACGTGCTCGCGGTGCAGAAGGACGTCGGCGGCAACGAATTCTTCCAGCTTTACACGCTCGAGGCCGGCCGCCTGCGCCTGCTCACCGACGGCCGCAGCCGCAACGAGCTCGGCGCCTGGAGCCATGACGGGCGCTGGCTCGGCTACAGCTCGACCCGCCGCAACGGCGCCGATTCGGACCTCTATGTGATCGACCCGCGCAATCCGGCGAGCGACCGGCTGGTTGCGCAGGTCCATGGCGGCGGCTGGAGCATCGCCGATTTCTCGCCGGACGGCCGCCGCGCGGTTGTGCTCAACTCCATCTCGGTCACCAACGTCGATCCCTATCTGCTCGATCTCGCCAACGGGCGGATGATTCCGATCGGCGACCTCCGCCGCGACATCGCTTATGGCGGCGCCCAGTTCGCGCCGGACGGGACGCTCTGGGTGACCTCCGATGAGGGCTCGGACTTCCAGCGGCTCGGCACGCTCGATCCCGCCAGCGGCCGCTTCACCGCGGCCGTGGCCGACATCCCCTGGGACGTCGAAAGCTTCGACATCTCCGAGGACGGGCGCACGATCGCCTTCACCACCAACGAAGCCGGGATCAGCCGGCTGCGGCTGCTCGATCCGCGCACGCGGCGGGCGCGCCTCGTTCCGGGCTTGCCGGCGGGCACGATCGCCGGGCTCGAGATCGCCCCCTGGGGGACGATCGGCTTCAGCCTCAGCTCGGCGCGAAGCCCCTCCGACGCTTATTCGGTCGATCCGCGCACGCTCGCTTTGACCCGCTGGACGCGGAGCGAGACCGGCGGCCTCGATGCGTCGCGCAACGTCGAGCCGGAGCTGGTGACCGTCCGCAGCTTCGACGGCGAGACCGTCTCCGGCTTCCTCTACCGGCCCGACCCGGCCCGCTTCCCGGGCCGGCGGCCGCTGATCGTGAACATCCATGGCGGGCCCGAGGGCCAGTCGCGGCCCGGCTTCCTCGGGCGCAACAACTACCTGATCAACGAGCTCGGCATCGCCATCTTCTACCCGAACGTGCGCGGCTCCACCGGCTACGGCAAGAGGTTCGTCAGCCTCGACAACGGCCCGGCGCTGAGGGAGAATTCGGTCCGCGACATCGGCGCCTTCCTCGATCGGCTGGCCGGGGATCCGGCGCTCGATCCGGCCCGCTTCGCGGTGACCGGCGGCTCCTATGGCGGCTATATGTGCTACGCCTCGGCGATCCGGTTCGGCGACCGGCTGCGCGCGGCGAACTGCGTCGTCGCAATCTCCAACTGGGTGACCTTCCTCGAGAACACCCAGGCCTATCGACGCGACCTCAGGCGCCCGGAATATGGCGACGAGCGCGATCCGGCGCAGCGCGCGGCCCTGCTCGCGATCAGCCCGCTCACCCATGTCCGCGAACTGCGCATACCGCTGATGGTCGTCACCGGCGCCAACGATCCGCGGGTGCCGCAATCGGAGGCCGACCAGATGGTCGCCGCGGTCCGCGCCGCCGGCCGCCCCGCCTGGCACCTGATCGGCCAGAACGAAGGCCACGGCTTCGCCAAGAAGGAGAATCAGGATTATCAATTCTGGGTCGGGCTGATGTTCTGGCAGCAGCATCTGCTCGGCGGCGCGAGCTGAGGCGGGCACGGCGCGCTGAAGCCGCGCGGGCCAGAAGGCGGGACCCGCCCTTTTCGGCCTTACCGTTGCGGCGAATCGTCCTCGCAGCCGCAGACATCGCAGGTGCAATATTGGGACTGCGGTTGAGGCCGGGGCTGTGGCGGCGGCGGTGGCGGTGGCTGCGGGCAGGTCGGCTGCGCACAATCAGGGCAGCAGGCGGACGGCGCTGGTGGCCCCCAGGGGCCGGGGGGGTAAGGCCCATAGTAGCGGCCGTTTGGACCATAACTCCAGGCCCCGTTCCAGCTCCACCCACCGCCGTTCCAGAACCAGCCGCCTGTGCCGGTCGTGTTGCTACCGTTGGCGGTGTTGGTGCCGTTGGCCCCGTTGGTGCCGTTGGCCCCGTTGGTTCCGTTGGCCCCGTTGGTTCCATTGGTGCCGTTGGCGCCGTTGGTCCCGTTCGTGCCGTTGATGCCGTTGATCCCATTGCCGTCGCCGCTCCCGAGCCAGCCATAGGGGCCGTAAAGCAGGTAAGGCGGCCCGCCGCCGCCTGGCACCATCCAGATCGCCGTGCCGCCGCCGGGGATGAAAACCGGCGGCCCGCCGGTGGGGTAGGGGACGATCACCGGGCCCCTCGGCTGAGGATGGGAAGGTATCACGCCCAGCAGCGCGAACAGGAGCAGCAGCAGGAGCAAGGCGAGCCCGCCGAGCGGGGCGCAGATGAGCCGCAGCCAGCTTTCGCGCTGCCAATAGGCGACGAGAGCGCCTTCTTCCGCTCCCGCCTCGACGGCTGTTGCCGTGCGCACCGTCCCACGCCTGGTCTCGGCACGCACGCTTTCGGCGCGCATGGGCCCCGAGAAGGGGGCGATTCGGGCGAGCGCGCACAAGGTCGCCTCGTCGCCCTCGTGCAGGCGATAGGCATGGTCGATCCAGCGCGGCGCCCAGCGGGTGACGTCGGCCCGATCGTTCTGGGGGAAGCAATTGACCACCTGTGAGACCGTGCTGCGCTGAAGCTCGGCGATCGTGCAGATCCCGCCGGCCCGCAGCCGGCCGGCGCAGCATTCCTCGACGACGCTGCAGAGGCGCGGCACGCCGCAATTGAGCATCGCGATCAGCCGGACGAAGTCGCCGTAGCGCCCCTCCGCCAGCAGCCGCGCCTGGAACGCCCAGGTCGAAGGCTCGGCGAGCGCCAAAGCGGGGTCCCGCTGCAGGATCAGGCGCAGCTGGGCGGCGCGGTAGCCGGCCAGCTCGGCGAAGCTGCCGATGCCCTGCGTGCGCAGCAAGGCGGCAATGGCCGGGCCGATCCCTTCGATCGTCTCGAGATCGTCGACGGTGTCGGATCCCGCCGCGACCACGCTCCGCGTCGCGACGATGCGGCGGCCGGCGCGCGGCGGCGGCCACAAAGCAGCGCGCAGCAACGCGCCAGACAGGCAGAGCAGCCCGAAGAAAAGCCCGCCGACGGCGAGCCAGAACAACTCCCGCCATGGTGAAATCGAGAGTAAAGACTCCACCTTTTCCTCTGCGATTATTCCGGGCGCAGCGAGCGTAGGTGGGCTTCATTGCCCTGTCCATTGAGCGGGAGGCCGTCTGAACGAACCGCCCCTTTATGGGACGGACTCAGCGCGCCCTTTCCGGGGTGCGATCGTGGGCGGCGGGCCGGAGCTCGCGGGCCAGAAAGGCGATCAGCCGGGCCCATGAATCCGCCTGGGCGCGGGCGTCGGCCTCGGCTGTGCCGCCATCCTGCGAGGGCCCCGCATTGTGGGTCGTCGTCGGGCGCCAGCCGGTGTCCACGATCAGGTGGCCGGCATTGGGATAGATGAGAACCTCGACCGGCCTGCGATAATGCGCCCTGCGCAGGCGCTCGGCGACCGCCGCCACGCTGCGGCCCGAGGCGCCGGTCTGGTCGTCGCCGCCGCCGGCGAGCAGGACGGCGGCATGGCTGCGCTCGACCGGGATCGCGGCCGCCGCAAGCGTGCGCGGCGGAAGCGAGATTGGCGAGATGGACGTTGGCCATCCGCACCTCGCCGCCGGGGATCGTGAAATTGTGGACCTCGCGGGCGAGCCCGGTCTCCGGCACAAAGGGCAGGCCGCGGCCGCCGCGGCTCCAGGACGACCCCATGCCGGCCTCGCCGCTGCCGTAGCTGAACCCCTGCGAGACCCAGGCCGAAGGGGTGAAGGCGGCGACCGCGTCGATCCAGGCATAAGTCGAGGCGAGCAGCATGGCGAACTCGCCGCCCTTGGACGCTCCGACCAGTCCGAACCGTTCGACATCGGCCTCGGGCCGCGTCGCGAGCCAGGTCCGCGCCCGTTCGAGCGATTCCACCGGAATCCCGTTCAGAGCCTCCGGCGCACCAGCGACCGGGCGGACATGCGGTGCGTAATAGACGAGGCCGAAGACGCTGTAGCCGCGCGCGACCAGCATCGGCCCCAGCCAATCGGCATAATCGAAGCCGCCTTCGCTGCCGTGCAGGATCACGACCACCGGCCGCGCCCGTGCGCCGGGCGCCGTGTAGAAGGCGCCGATCAGGCCCGGCGCGCGCACCTCCTCGCGGCGCACCGGCACGTCGCTCGCGAGGAAGCGCAAGGCCGCGCGGTCCTCGGCCCGGTTCTGGACCTGCAAGGTCAGCAGCACCTGGTCCGGCGCCGGCGCCGGCGCCTCGGCGAGCACGGGCGGCAGCGGCGCGACCTCGGGCACGACGCGCTGCTGCGACCAGAACAGGCCGCGCAGGTCGGCGCCCTCATAGGTCCCCGCAATTGGCGCGGCGGTGGCGAGATCGACGATCCCGTTCGCGCCGACGCGATAGGTGGCATAGCCATGGAAGGGGATGGCGGTGCCCGAGGCTGCACGGAGCGTCGATTGGGCGTGGAGCGTCACCTGGCTGCCCGGTGCCGCGCCGATGATCCGGATGGAGACCGGCTCGCCCTCGAGCACTTCGGCCGGACTCACTTCCAGACGCGCGGCCGCGGCAGCGCCGGTGGCGGCGAGCGCGAGCAGCAAGGCCGCGGCCCAGCGCGTCAGGCGGATCATGTGGACTGCGCCGGCTGCGCTTCGCCGATCAGCTCGCGCAGTCCGGGCGGACAGGCGCGCAGCAGGCTGATCCCGGCCAGAGCGTCGCGATCCTCGGGCGCGAGCGCGACCAGCCTGATCTCCGAGGCCAGCGCATTGTGCTGCAGGGAGGAGAGATAGGGGCCGTCGCTCCAGACTGCGTGCCGCACCTGCCGGTCGTCGCGGCCGAGCAAGGCGAGCAGATATTCGGCGGCGTCGGCGACGAGGCTGAGCTGGTCGCCGGGCCAGAGGTCGGTGACGCCGGGGCTCGGCGGCGAGCGGATCGCGTCGAAGCCCGGCTCGTCGACCGCCTCGTAGACGGTGCCGACGACGCGAACGCCGCGCGCCGCTGCCGCCCGCAGCTCGGGCCGCAGGATCGCGAACGGCGCCGGGAAGCAGTCGAACAGCAGGATCTCGCGCGCTTCGGCGATCATCCGGCGGGCGCGGTCCAGCACCTGGTCGACCGTCTTCAGATGATAGATCCGCTCGCCGCCGCCTTCGGCCGGAATCGCGGCGAGCGCGTCCAGCGCAGCGTCGCGCCGCGCCTCGAACTGGCGAGCAAGCCCGGTCAGCAATTCGGCCGGCGGCACCGCGCGATAGACGCGGCCCTCGCTGTCGTCGGCAACCACCGCCCCCTTCTGATGGAGCGAGCCGAGCGCGTGGTAGATGTTGGGCGGGGATTTGCCGAGCGCCTGGGCGAGCCGGTAGCCGGTCGCGGGACGCTGCAGCAGCTCGCAATAGACCGCTGCCTCGATCTCCCCGAAGCCAAGCGCCGAGAGCGCGATTGCCGCATTATTATGTGTCATCAGAAATAATATATACGATCAGGACGATCCGTGCAACGGCCCGCGCGGTTCCCCAGCCGCCGAGCTACGCATGCATCGCTTGATTCTCGCTGCCGCCTCCGTCCTTTGCGCCGGCATGTCCGCCGCCGCCCCACCCGCCGTCGCACCGATCCTGACTACGCCGGAGGCGCGCGACGTGCACAGCTACGCCCGTCCCGAGGTGGCGCGGGTCACCCATGTCGCGCTCGATCTCGATGCCGATTTCACCGCGCATCGGATGGCCGGCACGGCGACGCTCGACATCCTGGCGGCGCGCGGCGGGAACGAGATCGTGCTCGACGACGAGGATCTCGAGATCCAGGCGATCACCGATGCGCGCGGGCGGCCGCTGCACTGGTCGCTGGGCCAGGGCGATGCGACCCACGGGCGCCCGCTCATTGTCGAGATCGGCGCGGCACGGCGGATCGTGATCCGCTACCGCAGCGCGCCCGAGGCGGCTGCCTTGCAGTGGCTGACGCCGGCGCAGACGGTGGGCCGCAATCATCCCTATCTGCTGAGCCAGGGCGAATCGATCCTCAACCGGAGCTGGATTCCGACCCAGGACAGCCCGGGCATCCGCCAGACCTGGGAGGCGCGGATCACCGTTCCCGCGCCATTGACCGCGGTGATGTCGGGCGAGCGGCTGAGCCCGCGCGGCGTGCCCGCCGGCCCGGGCCGGCGCGCATTCCGCTTCCGCATGACCCATCCGGTCGCGCCTTATCTGATCGCGATCGCGGTCGGCGACATCGCCTTCCGGGCGCTCGGCCCGCGCACCGGCGTCTGGACCGAGCCTGCGATGCTCGACCGGGCCGCCTCGGAGCTGCGCGACACCGAAGCGATGGTCGCCGCCGCGGAGCGGCTCTACGGCCCCTATCGCTGGGGCCGCTACGACATGATCGTGCTGCCGCCGAGCTTTCCCTATGGCGGCATGGAGAATCCGACCCTCACCTTCCTGACCCCGACGGTGATCGCCGGCGACCGCAGCCTGGTCAGCGTGATCGCGCACGAGCTCTCGCACAGCTGGTCGGGGAACCTCGTCACCAATGCGGTCTGGTCCGATTCCTGGCTCAACGAGGGCTTCACCACCTACGCCGAGAACCGGGTGATGGAGCTGGTCTACGGACCGCACCGTGCCAGCCAGGAAGCGGCCTTGTCCTGGGACGACATGCAGGCGGCGCTGCGCCAGCTCGGCCCGACCTCCCCGGCGACCGCGCTCCACCACGATTTCGACGATCCGGACGGGACCAATAGCGGCATCATCTACGACAAGGGCGCGATCTTCCTGCGCACCATCGAGCATATCGTCGGCCGGCCGCGGTGGGACGCCTATCTGCGCTCCTATTTCGACCGCCACGCCTTCCAGCCGATGACCTCGGCCGGCTTCCTCGCCGATCTGCGCGCCAACCTGATCCGGGGAGACCGGGCGCTCGAGGACAGGCTCCAGCTCGATCGCTGGGTCTATCAGCCGGGCGTGCCCGACAATGCCGCCCGTCCCGATCCGGCCGCCTTCGCCGAGGTCGACGCCGCGGTGCGCACCTTCGATGCCGGCGGTCCGGCCGACGGCGCCGCCTTCGCGCGCTGGAACTGGGCCGAGCGGGTGCGCTTCCTGAAGGGCATCGCGCAGCGGCAGAGCCAGGCGCGCCTCGCGGAGCTGGACCGCGCCTTCCGCCTCGCCGACAGCGGCAATTCGGAGGTCCTGTTCGCCTGGCTGCGGCTCGCGCTCGCCAATCGCTACGAACCGGCAGTGCCGGCCGCCGAGCGCTTCCTCCAGGCCATGGGGCGGATGCGCTTCGTCGTGCCGATCTTCCAGGCGCTCGTCGCGCAGGGCGACTGGGGCCTGCCGATCGCGCAGCGCATCTATGCGGAGACCAGGGCGGGCTATCACAGCGTCACCCGGGACCGTGTCGACCGGCTGCTCCAGCGACACTGACCTGATCCGCACAAGCGCGGAAAAATGCCGTTTTCGGAACATTTTGACGCGCTCCACAGGGCGCAAAAACCGGCGCCTGTTTAACGATCCATCAAAGTCTTGCGGCTAGGAGGTCTGCATCCCGCCCGAGCCGATGGAAATCGATGTATCACGCGCCCGTTCCGTTAGAATCCGACGCACCGGAAGGGGAGCTTCCCCAGGGGCCCGTGGAAACGGCGCCGCTCGACCTCGGCAACGAGCGGCTGCGCGACGCCCATCTC
>JAFAZM010000039.1 GCA_019239785.1 Sphingomonadaceae bacterium | reverse complement strand
TCCGCGCGGCGGTGACGCCTTTGTCGCAGCACTCGAGACGAGGACCGGGCGAAGCCTCAAGCGCCGCAAACCCCAGGCCAAGGCCGAAGGAGAATTAGGTATTGTGTCGCCGGAATCCCGGATGTGGGGGTGGGCGGCGCCAGACCGGGCTGACGCCTTCGCCATTGTCGACTATTCCATGGTCATGAGAATGCGGTGCCCATGGGCGATGGCGGCAGTGTTCGCAACGGCGGGGTCGCCGGCTCTCTCGAATTACCTCCCTCCGCTACCGCTCGATGTCCAGCTCGTCCAAGCGGATCTGGTCGTGGCCGGCAGGCTCGGCCCGCCCGTCCGATGCGACTTCGGGGAGGGGCCGGAGGTCTGCGCGGAAATCCTTGCGGACGTGGTCATAAAGGATGCCGCACCCACGCCGGGCAATCGCCGCTATCTGATCCTTTCCTCTCCCGTCATGGAGATGAGCATCGCTCATATCGTCATTCCCGAAAGCGCCCTGCTTTTCATGCACCGCCTGCAGCGCAGCGGCCCTACTCCGTTTGGCTATCCCGAATATTACGCTCCCATTCGGGGAATCCGGTCCGTTGTGCTGTTGAACCCGTTCAACCTCACCAGCGTCCAGCAAGCCATGTGTCCTCTTAAGCGTATCGCCGTGCGGCTGCACTCGGTGCAGGATCTTTCGGCCTGTTGAGCGGCCCTCGCTGCCGCATTGTCATGCGCAGCGTCGTGCAGAAAGTTCAGCTCAATGCGGATGGATGAGGTCGGAGTAGGGTGATGGTGCACTCATTTTGACTCGCTGACCGGAGAAGCCCTTGCGTCTTATTCCGATTTTCGCTCTGTCCAGCCTCGCAGCGGCGCCGCTCTCGGGCGGTGCGGCTTCCGCCTCGATACCATCCTGCCCGGCTCCATTCGCCAGGCTGCTCGGCGACGAAGTTTTTCGCGATTACGCCGTGCGGCTCACGCTAAACTCGTTCCGTGTCGTTCAACCTGATGTGAGCAGCGGAAGGGCGCGACGCTACCGCACGGCGATCAGGGAAGGGGCCGCACAGGGTCCGAACTTCGCCGATCACTATACCATCATCCGTATCGGCTGTGGCGCGGCCACGCTCTGCATTGCGATTGCGGACGCAACGACCGGACATGTCTATTTTCCCCAGGCGCTGGCGAGCGCCGAGGCATTGATCGTCGATACCGGCAGGATGGAGGTCGACACGCTCAATTTTCGGCGCGACAGCCGTCTCTTGATCGTGGTGGGTTCACCGAATGAACGAACGCGTCGCGCCGGGATCAGCACCTATATCTGGCGATCCGGCAGGCTGAACCTCGTCCGTTTCACGCCCGCCGCCGAGCTATGCGGGCTACAGGCTTCGACGCGATTCTAGTCCTTGCGGATGCGTCAATAAGCCCCGCCCGAACGCCGCGCGTCCGCACGCCCCGCGAGATAGGCGGCGCAGCTGGCGCGGAGCGAGGTGCGGTCGTCGGCGCTGAGCGCATAGGCGCTGCTGAGGCGGCCGATGAAGGCGGCGGGATCGTCCTGCTCGCCGGCGGCGCGGCAGATCGTGGTGATCTGGGCGAGGTCGAGCGGGGTGCCGGCGGTGGCGCGGCGGATCGTTGGCTGGCGCAAAGTCGCCGGCGCGGCGGCCTGGCGGACCGGCTGGGCCGCGGGCTTTACCGGCTGGGGCGCCGGCTGGCGCGCGATCGCGACCGGCGGACGCGCCGGCGTCGCCGCCGCGGCGGGCCGGCGGGCCGGCTGCGCGACATGATGGCGCGGCTGCAGGGCCTCCGCGCGCGCCTGAAGGTCGAGCGCTTCCCTGTCGATCAGCGGCAAGAGCTTGGCGCTCGCCAGAAGAGCCGTCAGAAAGATGACCATTTCAAATCCCCCCGGGAATGCGTTCCCGATGGCCCGGTAGTTATACGGAGGATGGTAAATAAGCCGTTAACCCTGTTTAACGGTTTTTGGTGAGCGGAGGTGCGGCGCTCACGAGGGAGCGACGTTGTCGCCGCCCTTTTTGCCCTCACCCCCGACCCCTCTCCCCTGGAGGGAGAGGGGTGAAGAAAGGAAATTTGTGACCGACGAGGATCTTGCCGCGCAGCTGGCCGAGGAGGCGGGGCGGCTGCTGCTGGCGCAGCGCGAGGATACGATCCTCAGCGGCGCGGCGCTGGGGCGGGCGGCGGATCGGGTCGCCAACGCGCTGATCCTCGCGGGGCTGGCGGAATGGCGGCCGGGCGATGCGATCCTGTCGGAGGAGAGCCCGGACGATCCGGCCCGGCTCGCGGCGATGCGGGTCTGGATCGTCGATCCGCTCGACGGCACCCGCGAATATTCGGAAGGGCGGGACGATTGGGCCGTCCATGTCGCGCTCGCCATCGGCGGCGCGCCGGCGGTCGGCGCGGTGGCGCTGCCGGCGCAGGGGCGGCTGTTCCGCTCGGACCGGGTGGCGGCGCCCGCCCGCGCCGGCGGCAGGCCGAAGCTGCTGGTCAGCCGCACCCGCCCGCCGGCCGAGGTGGAGGAGATCGCGGCCCTGCTCGACGCCGAGCTGGTGCCGATGGGCTCGGCCGGCGCCAAGGCGATGGCGATCGTCGCCGGCGCGGCGGACCTTTATTATCATGCCGGCGGCCAGCACGAATGGGACAATTGCGCGCCGGCGGCGGTGGCGCTCCGGGCGGGACTGCATGCGAGCCGGCTCGACGGAAGCGCGTTCGTCTACAACACGCCGGACGCGAAGATTCCGGACCTGGTGATCGGGCGGCCGGAGCTTGCGGCGCGGGTGCTGGAGTTTTGTAGGGGCTCCCCTCTGCCCGGCGGGGAGAGGGGAGGGAGAGGGGGCGAAGCGTAGCTTCGCGCGCTGCCTGCGGCAGCGCTACCCCTCACCCAACTCCGTCTAAGCTCGCTTACGCTCGCTAAGACTTCGTAATCCCTCTCCCACAAAGGGGCGAGGGACGGCGTTTAGAGATAGGCGCGGAGCTTCAGCCACGCCCGCTGCTTCGCCTCGAAGGGCAGGCTCGCATAAGCCGGACTGCTGGACGGCAGGTCGATCAGCGCAAGGCCCGGTGCGTCGCCGAGCTGCCGCCGGCCGATCCGCGCCGAGGTGCCGCCGTTGAAGGCGATGGCGCGCAGCTCCGGCAGCGTTTCCGCGAGGGCGGCGAGGTCGCTTGCTTCGTGGAGGCGGATGTCGGCGTCGAGGCTGCCCTCGCGGGTGGCGGCGGCGACCGTGTCCCAGAGGCCGACATGGGCGCCGCGCAGGGCCTCAAGCCGCGCCTCGTAGCCGAGCGGCGCCAGGTCGCGGCCGATCACCGGGCTCATCAGCCGCCAGAACAGGTTGCGCGGATGGGCATAGTAACGCTGCTGCGCAAGCGACACCGCGCCGGGCAGGCTGCCGAGGACGAGCAGCCTGGTGTCGGGCCGGGTGACGGGCGGGAAGCAATGGTGCATGGGGGCGGCATGAAAGTCGAAGGCGGATGTCATTGCAAGGCGGTGCGGTTCGCGGCGGAAGTGCCCGATCGGGTCGAGGTGCTCGACTGCAATTGCTCGATCTGCGCGGCGACGGGGTTCCGGCACCTGATCGTGCCGCATGAAGATTTCCGGCTGCTGTCGGGCGCGGAGAGCCTCATCTCCTATCGCTTCGGCACCGGCGCGGCGAACCACCTGTTCTGTTCGGTCTGCGGGATCAAGAGCTTCTACCAGCCGCGCTCGCATCCGGAGGCGTGGAGCGTGAATTTGAACGCGCTCGACGACGTGTCGGAGCTCGAGGTCGACGCGAAGGCGTTCGACGGGCGCAATTGGGAGCAGGCGCGGGCGGCGCTCGACTGACCGCTTGCGGGGTGCGCGGCTCGCGGCCTAGACTGATCGCTGAGCTCTTAGCCCTCCCCCTCGAGGGGGAGGGTTGGGAGGGGGTGTCGGGCGTTCGAGACTGTTCTCAGGCCGCCGAACCCCCTCCCCCAGCCCCTCCCCTCCGGGGAGGGGAGTAAGGGGCCGGAGACGGGAGGGGAGGGGAAACATGGCCGAGGCGGTGGCGGACGATGCCCGGACGGCGGCGGACGAATATGTGGTGGACGCGCGCCGCGACCGGCTGGTGATCTTCGCCTCGACGCTCGGCACCGTCTTCGAATGGTATGATTTCTTCATCTACGGCACGCTCGCCGCGGTGATCGGCAAGCAATTCTTCCCGACCGGCAACGAGACCGCGCAATTCCTGCTCTCGCTTGCCTCCTTCGCGGTCGGCTTCGGCTTCCGCCCGGTCGGCGCCGCCTTGTTCGGGGTGCTCGGCGACAGGCTCGGGCGCAAATATACCTTCCTCGTCACCATCACCCTGATGGGCATCGCCACCGCCGCGGTCGGCCTGGTGCCGAGCTTCGCAGCGATCGGGGTCGCCGCGCCGGTGATCCTGGTCCTGCTGCGCGTGCTGCAGGGGCTGGCGCTGGGCGGCGAATATGGCGGCGCCGCGATCTACGTCGCCGAGCATGCGCCGGCGAACAAGCGCGGCTTCTACACCAGCTTCATCCAGGCCGGCGTCATCGGCGGCTTCCTGCTCTCGGTGGCGGTGGTGCTGGTCTCCAGCCGCTTCGTCGACCAGGCGAGCTGGGAGGCCTGGGGCTGGCGGATCCCCTTCCTGTTCTCGATCGTGCTGCTCGCGGTCTCGCTCTGGGTGCGGCTGAAGCTCAAGGAGAGCCCGGTCTTCCAGGCGATGAAGGCGGCCGGCAAGACCGCCCGCGCGCCCTTGCGGGAAAGCTTCCGCGGCTGGCAGCGGACCAAGCGGATCCTGGTCGCCCTGTTCGGCGTCGCCGCCGGCCTCACCGTGATCTGGTACACCGCCCAGTTCCAGGCGCTCTATTTCCTGCAGAATGCGCTCAGGGTCGAGGACAACAGCGCGCGGCTGATCATCGGCGTCGCCGCCGCGATCAGCATGTTCTGGTTCATCCTGTTCGGCTGGCTGTCCGACCGGATCGGCCGCAAGCCGCCGATCGTGGTCGGCTATGTGCTGACCATCATCCTGCTCTTCCCTTTGTTCCACTGGATGGCGAGCGCCGCCAATCCGGAGCTGACCGTGGCGATGGAGCGCAATCCGGTGACGGTGCAGGGCGTCAATTGCGCGTACAATCCGTTCCTGACCCGGCAGGCGACGCCCTGCGGCCGCGCGCTCGACCTGCTCACCCGCCGGGGCATCGCCTACACGTTCGTGGAGGCGCCGGGCTGGACCGGCGACAATTACCAGGTCCGGATCGGCCCCAATCCGGTCAATGCCGAGGATCCGGCCCAGCTCGAGCCGGCGCTGACCGCGGCCGGCTACCGGCTGGAGAAGGCCGTGCCCTCGATGGCAAGCGCGCTCAAGGTGGTGCTGGCGATCGTCGTGATCGGTTTCCTCTCGGGGATGACCTACGGGCCCGTCGCGGCTTTGCTCGTCGAGCTGTTTCCGGCCCGGGTGCGCTACACCTCGCTCTCGGTGCCCTATCATATCGGCACCGGCTATTTCGGCGGCTTCCTGCCCTTCATCAGCCAATATATCGTGGCCCGGACCGGCGACCCCTTTTCCGGCCTCTGGTACACGGTGGGGGTGGTCGCAATGGCGCTGATCGTGACCCTGATCGGCCTGCCGGAGACGTCGGGGAAGCAGCTGGATTGATCCGAATTCTCGCCGGGGTGACTCGGAGGGGCTCACAGGCTAGCGCCCCCTGATGGCCCACCATCCCCTGCGGCTGATCCTGGACGGCGACGCGCTCGCCGCCAATTGGCGCTGGCTCGCGGCGCGGAGCGGCGGCGCGGCCTGCGGCGCGGCGATCAAGGCGGACGGCTACGGGCTCGGCGCGCGCGAGGTCGTGGCGCGGCTGCGGGCGGCGGGCTGCCGCGACTTCTTCGTCGCGACCTGGGCCGAGGCGGAGGCGCTGGGGCCCTGGCCCGGCGAGCTCGCTTTGTCGGTGCTGCACGGCGTCGGGCCGGACGACATGGCGGCGGCCGCGGCCTCGCCGGCGCGGCCGGTGCTGAACAGCTCGGCGCAGGTGGCGCGCTGGCGCGAGACCGGCCGGCCCTGCGACGTGATGGTCGATACCGGCATCAACCGGCTCGGCCTTGCGCCGGCCGACGTCGCCGCCGGCCTGCTCGACGGGCTCGAGATCGAGACCCTGATGAGCCACCTCGCCTCGGCCGACGAGGATGTAGAGACCAACGACCGCCAGCGCCGCGACTTCGCCGCGCTCGCCGGGGGCGTGCAGGCGCGCCGGCGCAGCCTCGCCAACAGCGCCGGCATCTGCCTTGGGCCCGATTTTGCCTTCGACCTCACCAGGCCGGGCATCGCCGTCTACGGCGGCGTGCCGCGGCGCGAGGCGGACGGGCGGATCAGGCAGGTCGCGCGGGTCGAGGCGCAGATCGTCCAGCGCCGGCGGATCGAGGCGGGGGACAGGGTCGGCTATGGCGGCACCTTCGTCGCCGAGCGGAGCTGCGAGCTCGCGATCCTCAACATCGGCTATGCCGACGGCTATCTGCGCAGCTTCTCGAACAGCGGCCGCGCCCGGATTGCCGGCGGTTTCGCGCCGGTCGTCGGCCGGGTCTCCATGGACCTCACCGCGATCCGCGTCGACGCTGCGCCGGCGCTGGGGGAGGGGGATTGGGTCGAGCTCGATTACGACCTGCCGGCCGCGGCCGCGCAGTCGGGGCTCAGCCAGTACGAGCTGCTGACCGGCCTGGGCGCGCGGTCCGAGCGCAGCTGGCGCTGAACCCGGCGCGGGCCTCGCTCGTTACCTGCGCATGGCGCGGATCGCTCATCTCTCGGACCTGCATTTCGGCGCGCACGATCCGGCCGTGGTCGCCGGCGCCGAGGCCTGGCTCGCGGAGAAGCGGCCCGATCTGGTCGCGGTCAGCGGCGACTTCACCCAGCGCGCCCGCAGCGACGAATATCGCGAGGCGGCCGCCTTCCTCGACCGGATCGAGGCGCTGGGCCTCGCAACGCTTGGCGTCCCGGGCAATCACGACGTGCCGCTCTACGACGTCGTCCGCCGCTTCACGCGGCCGCTCGACCGCTACCGCCGCTTCATCGACGACGATCTCTGCCCCTGGTTCGAGAGCGAGACGCTGGCGGTGCTCGGGATCAACACCGCCCGCTCGCTCACCTTCAAGGACGGCCGGATCAGCCACGCCCAGATGGCGCTGATCCGCGAGCGCTTCCGCGCCGTGCCGAAGGACCGCACCCGCATCCTCGTCACCCACCATCCCCTGTTCGCGATGCCGATCGGCGAGGCCGACGCGCCGTCCGAAGCGGTCGGCCGCCATGCCGAGGCGCTGCAGGCGATCGCCGATGCCGGCGTCCACATCCTGCTCGCCGGCCATTTCCATCGCAGCTTCACCGAAAGCGCGCGGCGGATGGTGAAGAATGCCGGCCCGGCCCTGGTCATCCAGGCGGGCACGGCGACCTCGACCCGGCTGCGCCACGGCGAAAGCCAGAGCTTCAACCTGATCCATGCGGAGCGGAACGACCGGATCGAGGTCCAGGTCGTCGCCTGGGACGGCGCCGCGTTCCGGGAAGGGAGCCGCGCCGCCTTCGCCTTCGACGGCGAGAATTGGCAGTCTCTAAGCCCCTCCCCTTCAGGGGAGGGGTTTGGGGTGGGGGCTGTCAGGGACGAGGCGGCGGTTTGAACAAGCCCCACCCCCGTCCCCTCCCCTGAAGGCTACGGGATTCACACATCCGGGGTCGTAGTTTTAGATCAATCACTTAGGGTCATTCGTCATTCCCGCGAAAGCGGGAATCCAGGCAGCCTAAGTGACTGATATCAGCTTCGTTCTGGATTCCCGCTTTCG
>JAFAZM010000151.1 GCA_019239785.1 Sphingomonadaceae bacterium | reverse complement strand
CCTTCTTGCCGGCATCCTCGGCGGCGACCTGGGCGGCATAAGGCGTCGACTTGCGGCTGCCCTTGAAACCCATCATGCCCGCCGACGACCAGGCGATCGCATTGCCCTGCGCATCGGTGATCGTGATCATCGTATTGTTGAAGCTGGCGTTCACATGGGCGACGCCGGCCGTGATGTTCTTGCGCTCGCGCCGCCTGAGGCGCTGAGGTTCGCGTGCCATAATCTTTCGTCCCTAATCCAAAACCTGTTGTGGCCGTCGGTGCGGTCTCGACCGTGCCTCCGGCGGAGAAATAGACGGGTCCGTCCCCCGGACGGCCCCTTGCTATTTCTTCTTGCCGGCGATCGGCCGGGCCTTGCCCTTGCGGGTGCGCGCATTGGTGTGCGTGCGCTGGCCGCGGACCGGCAGGCCCTTGCGATGTCGAAGCCCGCGATAGCAGGCGAGGTCCATCAGCCGCTTGATGTTCATCGCCGTCTCGCGGCGAAGGTCGCCTTCGACCTGATGGTCGGCGTCGATCGTCTCGCGAAGGTGAAGCACCTCCTGGTCGGTCAGATCCTGAACGCGGCGCTCGGGCGGAATGCCGAGCTTGGCGGTGATTTCCTTGGCCTTGGTGCGGCCGATACCGTGAATATAGGTCAGGGCGATCTCGACGCGCTTGTTGGTCGGGATGTTGACGCCCGCGATACGTGCCATGGATAATATACTCCTGCTCCACAGGCCGCTTTGGCTTCGCGGCCCATCTCAGCGCTGCTGCGGTCCCGGAAACAGACAAAGACGGCAGGCGCACGAATGCGCCGCCGGATCAGCCGGTAACGGGATGAGCGCCATGTAGGTTTCGAGTCGTGCGCTGTCAACGGGGCGAATGCAGCGTGACGGGGCGGGCGGCGAGACTCAGTAGCGTTGGGGCGCCGCGCGCCTCATGCTTTGTGCGATCGCGGTTCGAAACTGGTATTCGCGATCGAAAAAGAGCAGGTCGGCTGCAAAGGGACGACGGCCTGAAATCCAGCGCCAAGCCCTGAATATCCGCCCGTCATCCGTAAGGCTATTGCCTTCCCGACTCCGCCACCGCTGCATCGCCACTTCGACCATGGCGCCCGGTTCGAGGAGCCGTTCCGGAGTCAGGAAAAACGGGTTCAGTGGTAAACGTGCTGCCATTTCGGTATATTCCGTCCGACCTCGGATCCAGATGAGACCGCGCGCGTGGAATGCCCAGCCATCGCCGGGCTGCGTGTTCCCGAACCGTCCGTCATAAAGGTCGTTCGCCAGCTCTTCGGGGTGGCGGACGAACGACCGGGCGTGCTCCGGATCGCGCAGCAACAGCGAATAACGCTGGAGTATGTCCCCTTCATTGCTGAAATCGAATTGCTCTTCCCATTGAGTGAAGCCAAACGTATCGATCGCGGCGATTGCCAAGAACGCGGCCAGGCGCTTGTCGGTGGTAAGCTGAAACTCCCGACGCCGGTCCTCGATCCGATCTGCGATGACATCGAGGTCAACAGGACCCCTCGGAAACAGCCCGAACACCTGGTGGAGACCGGCTCGAAAATCATCCGGCAAGTCGATCGCAGCGTCCGTTGCAAAACGCCTCGCTTGGCTTTCTTGCTCCCGGGTCAGTGGTTCCAAAGATTCCAGAATTGCCTGGGTCGAAAGCCTCGCAAGGCGTTCGCGTTCGGCGAGTTCGGCTGTTCGACTAGCCTCCTGAGCATTGTATTGTACCTGCAGCGACTCAATCCGATCCTGAGCATTGGCGACTTGACGTTGCGCGGCCAGTTGGGCCCGCCGGGCCGCGTCGAGTTGGGCATGGGCCGCCGCCATCGCACGATTCGCCGTCTGCTTGGCTGCGAGCGTCTCGGCCCGGGCCTGCCTCGTTTGCTCGGCAGCTTGGCGACTCTGCGCCCTTGCTGTGTTGCTCAACTGTGTCGCAACCGCCGCGTGCGCAAGAGCGACGTCGGACAATTCATTGCTTTTTACGGCCTGATCCATCGCCGCGTGGGCCTTTTCGCGAAGCTGAAAATAGCTGACAGTACCCACCGCGACGAGCAGACCCGCCACGGCCAGCAAATAGACCCAGGAACGGAGCAGGACGCGGCGCAGGGCATTGGTTTCTTTCCGGAGCCGCGCCTTGCTCGCCGCGATCAGCGCCATCACCTTCGCCCATTCCGGCTGCTTTTCCGGTGGGATGCCGGGCAGCGGATCCACGAAATAACGCGCCGCCCACGCCGGCCGGCTCTCCACCTGATCGAAGAAATGCAGCCATTGCTTCGTCATCGTCGGCTCGATCGTGGCTTCGCCGCGATTGGCGAACACCGCCAGCGCCTTCCAGATCAGGCCCGCCTGGAACTCCCGGAAAAGCCAGCCCGTGCGCTGGCCGGTGTCCGGATCGATGCTGTTGTCGCCGATCCGCCGCCAGCGCCGGATCAGCGCCTCGTGGCTGACGTCGACCTCCCTTGCCCCATGGTCGGAAGGGGTGACGACGAGGAAGTTGCGGCCCGACCGGCTGAACGCATCGACGATTTCGGTGACGGTGGGTTCGTCCGTGCCCGAGACCGCGACCAGCTCCTCGAAGCGGCAAGGGCGCCGGATCGCCCGTCCGCCGGCGTCGAGCTCGGTGAGCGCGCGGAACATCCATTCGACCGCGGCGTCCCGCACGGGCGAGCCCGCAGCCACCTCCTGATAAATGGCCTCGGCATGCTCCGAAAGCGGCCCTGCCTCCCCGCTCACCCCGTCGAGCGCCGTCAGGCTGAGCACCCAGCCCGGCTCCTTGCTCGCCAACGCGTCGTACATGCGCATCAAGGTGTGCTGGAGGATCGGCAGCGCGTCGACGTCGTCCTTGGCCATGAAGCGCAGCCGGTCGGCGAGCACGGGATCGACGCTCCCCGAAAAGCGCTCGGCGGGCTCCTGGATCGCGCGAAGGACGCCGAACTCGTCGAGATTGTCGAGCAGATACTGGCAATCGTTGACGACCGGCGCGAAGTCCCGGAACTGCGCGCATTGCCCCAGATAGTCGGAGCGCATCGTCGCCAGCACGAAGAAGTTGCGGCCGGCGCGATCGCCGGCCGCCGCGGCGCGCATGAAATCGACGAGGAACTCCGCTTCGGCCCGATCCCGCTCCTCCGCCCAGCGGAAGATCTCCTCGAACTGATCGATGACGAGGCAGAAGGTGGCGTTCTTGCCCCGAAGCCTTTGCTCGATCGTACCGACGAGATCCCGCTCGATGGCCAGCCGATCGAGCCAGCTCTCCTCCAAATTCCTGCCATTGGCGGGGCCGAGATGGGCGAGCAAAGCCGTCGCCAGCGCGTCCAGCGGGCCCTGGGACGGCCGGATCACGCTGTAGCGGAAGTCGCGCCGGTTGAGATCGTGATCGCTCTGCAGGACGGGAAGCACGCCGGCACGGACCAAGGAAGACTTCCCGCAGCCCGAGCCGCCATGAACGAGGATCAGATTCTGCCGGCCCAGACGGGTGATGACCTCGGTCGTCATCACCTCGCGTCCGAAGAAGATGCTCCATTCGTGCGGCTCGAACGGGCGCAGGCCCGGATAGGGCCCATCCGGCATCTTCGCCCTTCCGAGCGCAAGATTGACGGCCTCAGGCATGGGCCGCCGCGAAGCCAAGGGCGCCGACGACGCGTTCCGGCCAGTCCGGTAGGCTGGTCGGGATTCGCGTGATCTCGAAATTCCTCAGCGCTGCCGGCTCGCCGCCGGCTTCGTCGACCTCGTCGACCATCGCCCAGGGGATGGTCTGGCGGAATGCCTGCCTGAGCGTCGACAGATCGTAGCGTGCCGCCATCAGCTGCAGATCCATATCGTCGTCCGGCTTCGCCCGCAGCAGCACGAGGCCGTTGCAGAAGCGCAGAAGGTTGCGGCGCCTCGCCTCGTAGGTGGTCAGCAGGGAAGGGGCGGCTTCATCCTGGCCGGACGAAGAAACGGCGTTCTTGAGCTCGCTCGGATTGACCAGGACGAGCGTGCTGAGCTTATCGCGGATGCGGGACCAGGCGGCGACATTCTCGCATTCGGCCTGCAGATAGACGCTCTTGCGGTCGAGGTCCGGGATGCCTTTGGCCGCTCCCTTCGGGTCGGTGCATTGCAATGCGGTAAGCGCCTGCTCCTGCTGCCGTTTGCGTTCCCGTTCGATTTCCTCCTGCTCCTCGCGCGCCTTGATCTGGTCGCGAAGATCCCGAAGCTTCTTGTTGATCGCGATCGTGAGGCGGCTGCGCGGCCCGGAAAGGGCCGGCGTCTTGCCCAGATCGCGAAAGGAATCGATGTCTATCGGAAGATTGGTCTCGGGATCGAAAAGGGACTCGCCCCGGTTGACCACCCGCCCCTCGGGATCGCGCAGCTGCTCGGGCCATTCTTTCTCCGGCGTCGGCTGGACCTCCCGGATGACGCAATGCTCCCGCCCTCGGCCGTCCTTGCCGGCCTGATCGAAGAAGGCGCGAACCTCGTCGAGGCAGTAAGAGCTTCGGAAATAATAAGGGCTCGCGAAAACGAGCAGGATGGCGGATTTCGCCGCCGCTTCGCGTATCGTCTGCGAGATCGGCTCGCCCGAATCGAATTCCCGCTCGTCGAGAAAATAAGTGAATTTCCTCTCGCTATCCCCTTCCACGTTCAAAGCCATGCGGAGGTTGTCGGCAAGCGTATCGGCAAGGTTGCGAGTCCAGTCCCTCAATGTGTGCGGGGCACCGCCGACGTCACGCTCCGTGCCGGCCGTGCCATGGGAGTAGCTGACGAAGACGTCGAACTCATATCCTCCCCCTACGAACGACACGTTTTCCTCCCATATATTGAGGCCATGACCTTGACGACGATCCGACTCATTGATCGACCGTAGCTGCTCGTCTTCCGTGTGGATGTGACATTCGTCACATCATCGGGGTGAGATTTCGGCCAGGTTTCATTGGTCCTTCTCGATGTCGGGCGAATTTCCGCGGACGCGGGAGTGTCAATTGGACGACGAAATCCTCAACCTGATCTGGGCGCGGAAGATGGCCTGGTCGCATGCCGCCGACCGGCTCGGCGCCAATATCGGGCGGGCGCGGGCACTGCTCCTCGCGCTCGGCTGCGTCGGCGCGGTCTTCGAGACCCTGGCCGCAACCGCCTTTGCCCGGGACGAGGCCGTCCGCACCGCCAGCGCGGCCGCCGGCTCGGTCTGCCTGGCCGTTGCGACCTATGTCGGCAGCCAGTGGCTGACCGGCGCGGCCACCCGCGCCTGGACCCTGAGCCGCAGCGTGTCCGAAGCGCTGAAGGCCGAATTCTATCTCTGCCGGGCGCGGTGCGGGCCCTATGCGGCCGACGACCGCGCCGCGCTGCTGAACGCGAAGACCGCCGAAATCGAGGAAGCGGGGGCGGACCTGGCAGCGCAACTGGCTGCCGCCGCGCCGGGCGGCGAGGCCCCTCCCGGGGACCTGGATCAGGCGGCCTATGTCGCGACGCGCGTGATGGGCCAGGTGAGCCGCTATTTGCGCCCGACCGCGCAACGTTATGCGCGGCGGGTTGGCCTGCTGCGGGCGCTGGCAATCGGCTGCGGCGGATTGGCGACCGTCATCGGCGCCGTCGCCGCCTGCCTGAGCGCGACCCCCGGTTGGGGCGGATCCGATTCCGGCCTTGCCGCCTGGGTGGCGGTGCTGACCACGATCGGCGCCTCGATCGGCGCCTACATCTCAGAGAAGAGATACGATTTTCTCATCCTCGCTTATGTCAATTCCGCACGCCGTCTGGAGACCCTGGCCAACGAATGGCGCGCTCATGCCGGCCGCATGGACCAACCGTCCTGGGACATGTTCGTGCGGAGCTGCGAAGACGTGATCGCCGGGACGAATCAAAGCTGGATGGCAAAGCTGATGCAGCCCGGCGCGTGAACCGTCGCAGCGGGCCGGGTGGCCGAGCGCCACCGCGGCGCAGCTCTTTTCAGCCGCGACGACGGGCCGCGGCCGGCGCGGTCTCGGTCAGGGCTCGGCGTCCAGCCCGCGGCGCTGCCGGATCAGCAGCAGGCAGGCCATGATCCCCATGCCGAGCAGCAAAGGCGAGAAATAGGCGAGCAGCTCGTCACCGGCATCGCCCATATGCCGGTCGGCGATCTGCCAGGAGATCGCAGCGACCATGATCAGGGAAAGGGCTAGGCTCGACCAGACCGGCCGCGGCCGCCCGGCGGCGGGCCGCGCGAACAATATGGTCCAGGCCGTCGCCAGGAAAATTCCCGCCTGGACGGCGAGCATGACGATGATCAGAGCGCGCATGATTGTCCTCCCCCCGAGTCCACCCCAAAGCTGCCATTTCGCGCGGGCGACGGCAATGGGTCGCAGGCCTCGGCTTGACGGCGCGGGCGGGGGCGCCCAGCCTCGACGACCGGGGGACCGGCATGCGCGCGCTTTTCATCCTGATCGCATCGACGGCGGCAGCGGCGGCTTCGCCGGTCGCGGCGCAGGGCGCTGCAGCACCGAGCCCGTCCTTCGACTGCGCGCGGGCGTCGACCGCGGTCGAGCGGATGATCTGCGGCGACGCCGAGCTTGCCGCGCTCGATCGCGGCATCGCAATCTTCTATGCGAGCGGGCGGCGCAATGCGCGGCCCGGCCGCGCGGTCCGCGAGCAGGCGGAATGGCTGACCTCGCGCAACGGCTGCGACAGCCGCGCCTGCCTGCGCCAGACGATGATCGAGCGGCTCTGGGACCTGTCGGAGGAGGTCGGGCGCGACCTCCCATCCTATGCGAACGAGGATGCCGACGCGGAGCTGGTCGTCGCCGATCTGGGCGGTGGCTGGTACGCCTTCGGCGCGGTCGGCTATTGGCGCGGACCGACGATCAACAGCGCCTCGGCCGCCGGCGCCGTCCATCTGAACGGTAACCGCGGCGCGGTGGCGTCGGCCGACGAGGCCGAGTGCACCTTCACCCTGATCCGGCTCCCCCGCGACCGCTGGAGGATCGAGGCCCGGCCGCCCGAGGAGAATATGGCCTGCGGCGGGGATGAACGCGACGGTGGAGGGGATTTATCACCGCGGCGGGCGGTGACGCAGTTGCTCAGTCCCGGTCTGCCAGCAGCCGCCGTTCCAACAGAGCCCGCATGTCGCGGCGGCCATCGGCAATCACGGCGACGAACACATTGTCCTCGACAATGCGATAGATGATCCGAAAGTGCCGATGCAGGATCTGACGATATTCTTCAATGCCGAGGGCGGACAGCTCGGCCGGAACGGCGCCCCGCTTCGGCCATTGCTCCAGCGTATCGGCCTTCGCGAGGATCGCATCGAGCAGAGCGGCCGCATCGTCCGCCGAGCGGCTGGCAGCTAGATAGTCGTAGATCGCTTCGAGGTCGCGTTCCGCGCCGCGAGTCAGCCGTATTGTATAGGCGGGTCCGGGCATCAATCCTTCGCCGCCGACTTGCGCTTGAGCCGTTCGACCACTTCGCGCAGCGGGCGGGTCCTTCCCGCCTCTATGTCCTTATTGCCGAGCGCGAGCAGCTTCAACAGGGCAAGGGTTTCCTGATTCTCCTCGAACGAGGCGACATCCTGCAGCACCGCCTTCGCCTCGCCATTTTGGGTGATCACGAACGGCTCGCGCTGCTCGGCGAGATCGGCGAGCACCTCGGCCGCATTGGCCTTCAAATAGCTGATCGGCTTGACCCGCGACGAATAGCGCATGAAAAATCTCCGGACCAAATTCGGACCGAATATAGTCTCATCATGACTCGAACTCAACCGGCATAGGCCAGCAATGCATCGCGTTTGGCCGCAAGTGCCTCGTAGCTTTGCGTCGAGCTGGCGCTCGCACACTCCATGGTGCGCGCCAGGCGATCGGCCGCCGTCGCGCTGATCGCTCCAGCCGCCTCCGCCGCCTGGACGCTTTCCGCCAACACGCCGGAGCAGTGCAGCACGACGTCGCAGCCCGCTACGATCGCGCCGCGGGCGCGCTCGGCGAGCGAGCCGGCGAGAGCCTGCATGCCGAGATCGTCGCTCATCAAAAGGCCCTCGAAGTCGATTCGGCCGCGAATGATCTCCGCGATGATCGTGGGCGAGAGCGTCGCCGGGCGTTCGGCATCCCAGGCGCGGTAGAGGAGGTGCGCGGTCATCGCCATCGGCGCGTTGTGGAGCGCCTGGAAGGGCGCGAGGTCGGCGGCGAGCTCCTCCTCGGAGGCGTCGACGACCGGCAGCTCGTGGTGGCTGTCGGCGCGGGCGCGGCCGTGGCCGGGGGCGTGCTTGATCACGCCGCAGACGCCCGCCGCCGCCAGCCCGTCGAGCATCGCGCGGCCGAGCGCGGCGACGCGCAGCGGCTCGGCGCCGAAGGCGCGGTCGCCGATCACGTCGTGGGCGCCCGCGTGGCGCAGGTCGAGCACCGGCGCGCAATCGACGTTGATCCCGACCTCGGCGAGGAGCAGGCCGAGCGCCTCGCTATTGGCGCGGGCAGCCTCGATCGCGCTGATCGGCGCCTTGTCGTAGAGCGCCGAGAACCGCCAGGCGGGCGGGAAGGCCGGCCATTCCGGTGGGCCCAGCCGCGCCACGCGGCCGCCTTCCTGGTCGACCAGGATCGGCAGGTCGGCGCGGCCGCTCGCCTCGCGTAGGCTGTCGGTCAGCGCGCGCAACTGCGCCCTGGTCTCCACGTTGCGGCCGAACAGGACGATGCCGGCCGGATCGGCGTCGCGGATGAAGGCGCGTTCGTCTTCGGTGAGAACGGGGCCGAAGAGGCCGATGATCGCTGCCAGCATGATGCCGGCCTAGCCCAGCGGCCGCCCGGATTGAAGCGGCGCCGTCAGCCGCGCCGCGCCCGCGACAGCGAGTCCGCCAGGGACCAGGCGGCGCCGGTGAGGATCAGGTTGATGCAATTCTCCGCCCAGGCCATGTGGCTCGACGGCGCCGCGATCACCGCCGGCAGGTGCACGAGCAGCCCGAACAGGCCATACATGATCGTGAGCAGGATCGCGGCCAGCCGCGCCTGGATGCCCGAGAGCATGGCGAGGCCGGCGGCGAATTGGCAGGCGCCGGTCGCATAGGCCCAGAAGAGCTGCGACGGCGGCAGCCAGGACGGGACCAAGGCCGCGGTGAAGCGCGCATAGACAAAATGGCTGATCCCGAAGACGAGCAGGCAGAGGCCGAAGGCCCGCCGCGCCGCCCGCAGCACGCCGTCCGCCCGCGTGGTGCCGGGGCCGCCGGCCGCGGCTGCGGCGACGACGCCGCCGAGCGCCATCGCCAGGCTTTCGGCGACGCCCTGCCAGCCGACCCAAGTCGCCGGATCGGCCAGCGCGTTCGGCAGCTGCAGCGCCAGCAGGCCGGCCGCGAACAGCAAAGCGAGCAGGGCCGCGCCGAGGCCGGCGACGCGCGGCAGGTTGACCGCGAGCCCGCCGAGGATCAGCAGGCCGGACCCAGCATAGAGGAGCAGATGGTAGGCCGGCAAAGCCGCCGGCACCGGGAACCAGGCTTCGGCGAAACCGCCGAAGCTGAGCTCGACGATCCCGAGCGCGATCGCCCCGAGACCGTAGACGCGCCTGCCGATGGCGATCACGATCACCCCCGCATCCAGAGCGGCCCACCGCGAAACGATGGTAGGACGAGGGATGCCGGCGATCAACGCCGGCGCGCCGCGCGGCGCACGAAAAAAATGGGGGAGGAGCGCAGCCGGCTCCTCCCCCGCCCCCCACGGCTTCCCCTCCGCGGGGAGCCGCCCTGCCATGACCGCCTCGGGCACTGGAGAGCGGTCATGGTGCCGCCAACGCAGCGGGGGCCGGACAGCGAACCCCCGCACGGCGGCGCAGGCACTTACCTGCTGCTCACCTCGGAGATGTTCAGCCGCGCATTCTGCAGCGTGGCGCGGCCGTAGGTGCCGACCCAGATCTCGTAGCGGCCGGACGCCGGATTGTTGAAGCGGATCGCCGGGTTGAGGCCGTTCACGCCGCCGTCGTCGTCGCAATACCAGCGGCCGTCGGGGCCGTTGACGATGAGCGTGGTGTCGGCGCTCGAATCGACCGAGATGATCAATGGCAGCGAGCCCGCCTGGTAGACCAGCCGCACGTCCGGCGCACTGGTGATGAAGCCCGAGCAGTTCGACGCGATCCGCGAGGCATCAAGATCGCCGCCCGACTGGAGCGAGACGACCCGGGGATCGGGCGTGAAGCCGGTGCGCAGCTCGACCGTGCCGTAATTGGGCCTGGCGTTGAAATCCTGCGCCGGCGCGGTGGCAGGCACCGCCGCAGCGACGAGGACCGAGGCCGCAAGGGCGATTGAGCGAAAGCGTGACATGGCAAAAACTCCCATCTGAACTTTTCTTCGTGCCGTGCCGCCAACCCCCGGCTGCTCGACTGGTGTGAAGATTGACCGTCCGAAACGAAAAATCATTCCCGCTTATGTCCTGAGCGGCCCCCGTCTGGTGTCGGAGCGCCGAGCCCGACAAGTGTCGGATGGCCCCGGCGGGCACGGCTGCGCTAGAAGGGAGCCCAACTTTGGAACCCGTGATGACCGACGCGCCGCTCACCATTCTCATTCTCGAAGACCAGGGCCTGGTCCGCGCCGGCATGCGCGAGCTCATCCAGATCAGCGAGCCGCATGCGCGCATCGTCGAGGCGGCCGGCTATGACGAGGCGGTCGCGCGGACCGAGGCGGAGAAGATCGACATCGCCTTCCTCGACGTCGACCTGAAGGGCGGCAAGTCCGGGCTCGACTTCCTGCGCTGGCTCCGCGCCGGGGAGCGCGACACGCGCGCGATCATGCTCTCCGGCCGGGCCGAGAAGGAGCTGGTCCTCGCCTGCCTGAACGAGGGCGCGAGCGGCTACATCCTCAAGGACATGGAGAGCGACGGCCTGTTCCGGCGCGCGCTCGACACCGTGTTCGAAGGCGGCGTCTTCCTGCCGGCGACGGTGATCGGCCGCGGCGGCTTCTCGCCCGCCCAGCCGGTGGCGCCGGCGCCGGTGTCGCCGGAATCGCTCGGCATCACCGGCCGCTCGCTCGAAGCGCTTTATTATGTCTGCCAGGGCCTGCCCAACAAATCGATCGCCCGTCACATGGGGATCGAGGAAGGCACGGTCCGCAAGGACTACCTCCCCAAGCTGTTCCGCATCTTCAAGGTGGTGCGGCGGACGGAGCTGCTGATCGAAGTGTCGCGGCGCGGGATCGCGGTGCCGATGCCCGGTTCGCGGGTGCAGGACCTGGCGAGCTGAGCCGGCAGCACCCAGCCGAATAACTCAGCTGGCTTTCCGATCGCGAAATGGCAAGACCTACCGGGGCTGACAGTCGAACCTTAGCTAGTGGCCCGCTATCTTAAGAAGGTTCAGCGGGCCGATTCCAATAGCTCGGCAGTGCTTGATTCGGCGAATGAGATCTAGGACACGCACTCTGCCGCTGCGTACCCCTGAAAGTTCCCGCCCACTATCGCAGCCTCTGCTTCGCGCGGCTCGGTGCCGAAGATGCCCTGTTCTTCTCTTCGGCCTCCCAAGCCGGCGATCTCAGCCACTCGAGCAGCCGCTCGGTTATAGAAATACATGTCTTGCGCAGGCCTTCGATACGCCGATCAAGGAAGCGGGCGGAACGGTCAAGCGCAGTCAGTGCCCCATTGGCCAAGCGGATGTTCGCTCTTAGCAGAGGTGGGGCGACGTGAGCCGCGATTGCCAGAAGCGACAGCCCAAACAATAGATTCAAGGCGCCTCCCACGACCGCTGGTACCGGCCTAAGGCCGAACTCCTCCACCGCGTGGGATATCGTTGCAGCATAGTGCCCAATGGCATAAATCGCAGCCGCAAATGCAATGTGAGGTCGCCGCGGTTCCACCTAGCCCTCCACATTTTGAGTGATGACATCGAGCCGACCCAGAGGCTCTACGATCCGAATGTACTTCGTCGCCAAGGCACAACAGAAACGGTGACGAATCCTCACGGCGCCCATCCCTTAATGGCCATCCCTATATGGGGGGTTTTTACACGTTTCCAGACGCTCACTGTTCCATTGCGTCCCTACCAGACGCTTACATAGACATATATGTCTTCTGTTTAAGACAGACGCCGCTGAGTTGAATTGGCTGGAGTGTCACCCACAGACATTCGACACTCAATTTCCCCCTAAGAAAAAAGACGCAGGACGGCCTTTTATGTCTCCTAACGCCAGTTTAAGAGGGTGACGTCGCTCTGCAGATGAGGTGTCGGTGATGGTCGGGGGAAGCTCCACGCGTCGCGGCGAGGCGTCTGAGCGCATCATTCATGCCCTCGCAGACGAATTCCCCAATCTGCATAACCGCCAGAGCTTTCTGAGGTCTCCATCTTTACGACAGCGCTTCGGAAAGGGAGCTGGAGAGTCGCTTTCTGAAAATGAGGAAAAAGCCGCCGCGAAGACCCTAGGCAGGTTGATCGGCGACAAGATCGATGCTTCGAAAACCGCTATTTCAGAGTTCCTCTGGCTGCGCGGAGAAGATGAGCGCGTGGCGTTGCCCGCCCTCGGCTTGGTGGCGGTGTCGGTCGACATAGTTACCTTACGGGAAGAAGAGTGGCTGAGGACGCAACTTGTGAATCGAAAGACTAAGGATTCGGGACTGCCGGTTCGCGGTCCGACCTTGCCGCCCGACCGCAGTCCATCACAGGAGGGCATTGTTGAAGAGATTATCGATCGCTCGCGAGAATGGATAAAGTCGAACAGTGTTGGAGGCCAACTCCCTGTCATGTTGACAAATGTGAGCATCATTCACGGCTCGATCTCGTTCGATATCCTGGTCAACGTCTCGTTCAAGGAGCAGGATAATCTCCTTCGCTATGCACGTGAGGTGGTGCAGCGAATACCTCATATTCGCGGGACGCAGACGATGCTCGTTTCTCACGGCTACGGATTCTCCAACGTCTAGCCGAGGTGTGAACATCACGCCCGCTGAGCAGCTTGAACCCACTGGCGACTCGCCACGTCATCCGGCACAGTCGCCGCGATGCCGCCGGACTTGGAAGCCGAGAATCTAGGGCGCGACCATGAGGCGCGGTGCGCGGCCTGGGAGGTCGCGCTGCAGGACGGCGGGCTGCCCGACTTCGTCTCGGGGCGGCTGAGCCAGGCGGCGGCGGGCAATGGCGCCTGGGTGGCGACGATGACTCCCGCCGAATTGCTGATCGTGCGCAGCCACGGCATCCGCCCGATCGCGACCGTCTCCGGCACCTGCTGGTTCTCCTACGGCCGAAGCTGGACCGAGGGCCATGCCCAGGGCTGGCACGAGGCGCTCGACCGGCTCCGGCGCGAGGCGGTCGCGGCGGGCGCCAATGCGGTGGTCGACGTGCGGATGCGCACGCTCCGCCACCGGATCGGCACCAGCATGGACTTCACCCTGATCGGCACCGCGGTCCGGCTCGAGCGGCTGCCGCCCTCGCCCGAGCCCGTGGTTGCGACCGTGCCGGCGCTGGAGTTCGTGCGGCTGCTCGAGGCGGACATCGTCCCGGTCGGGATCGCGGTCGGCGCACGCTACGACTGGCTCGGCTATCGCGGCTTCGGCTCCGGCGGGCGGTGGAACGGCGGCTGGGGCTGGGACGGCCCCGGCGCACAGACGCAGCGGCAGGCCCGCTCCTGGACCAACCAGCCGCTGATGGAGCTCACCGATTTCTGGGAGGGCATCCGCCGCGAGGCCCATGCCGATCTGCGCCGCGCCGCCGAACGGCAGGGCAACGGTGTCCTTGCCCATGTCCAGTTCGGCCAGCTGCTGCGCCGGGAGCAGGACAAGGCGCCGCCCGCCTATCTCGGCCGCCACATCGTGATCGGCACCGTGATCGACACCAAGGCCGGCGTGCCGTTCGCGCCGGGGATCGCGCCGGTGATCGACATGCGCGACAGCCTGTCGCCGCTGCGCACACCGGGGGTTGCGCGCCATAGTGTCTATCACAGCGACGTCGAGGACCAGGAGGGAGGAATCTGATGGCCGAAACCGGCGGCATTCCGCAGCATGCGCTGGCGCGGCTCGAAGGGCTCAGGCGCGAAGGGCATCCCGAAGGTGTCTTCACCTCCGATTTCTCGGTCAACGAGTTCCTGCTCGTGCGCAAGGCCGGGTTCGAGCCGATCGGCCTGTGCGTCGGCTCCTGCATCTACCATGTCGGCTTCCAGTTCGCCGGCTGGAGCTCGAGCGTCGAGCTCGATGTGCTCTCGACCGCGATGTACGAGGCGCGGGCGCTGGCGATGGAGCGGATGCGGGCCGAGGCGAGCCGGATGGGCGCGGACGGCATCGTCGGGGTGCGGCTGACGGTGAAGCGGCTCGAATGGGATTCGAAGGTGCTGGAGTTCGTCGCGATCGGCACCGGCATCGTCCACGCCAGGGGCCATCAGGGTTTCAAGGGCCCGAAGGGCGAGCCGTTCACCTCGGCGCTCTCCGGCCAGGATTTCTGGACCCTGCTCCAGGCCGGCTATCGGCCGCTGGAGATGGTGATGGGGAGCTGCGTCTATCATGTCGCGCGGCGCGGGCCCTTCGCCTCGCTGGGGACGATCGGCCAGAATGTCGAGCTCACCAATTTCTCGATCGCACTCTACGAGGCGCGCGAGATCGCGATGGAGCGGATGCAGCTCGAGGCGACCAATGCGGGGGCGGAAGGGGTGATCGGCTCGGACCTGCACGAGGGCAGCCACGGCTGGTCGACCCACGTCATCGAATTCTTCGCGATCGGCACCGCGGTGGTACCGCTGGTGGGCGGGTCGCATGCGGAGGCGATCCCGGATCCGCAGCTGGTGCTGTCGGTGAACAGCTAGCTCAGCCCCTCGCCCCTTGTAGGAGAGGGGTTGGGGAGAGGGGTTGCGAAGCGCGGCTTCGCGCGCTGCCTGCGGCAGCCCCACCTTCACCCAGCTTCGTCTAAGCTCGCTGACGCTCGCTAAGA
>JAFAZM010000349.1 GCA_019239785.1 Sphingomonadaceae bacterium | reverse complement strand
CTGGCTGCCGCTCGGCGGCTATGTGAAGTTCAAGGGCGACATGAACCCGGCGAGCGTGCCCGACAATGCCTGGCTGTCGCTGCCCGCCGAGGAGCGGGCGCAGACCTTCCAGGCGAAGAAGGTCTGGCAGCGCTTCCTGATCGTCTTCGCCGGCCCCCTGACCAACTTCCTGTTCGCGATCGTCGCCTTCATGATCATCTTCGCGACGGTCGGCTATCCGACCACGCCGGTCGCCGTGGGCGCGGTCGAGCCGGGCAGCGTTGCGGCCGCAGCGGGCTTCCGGCCCGGCGACCTGATCGTCGCGGCCGACGGGCGGGAGATCGACACGTTCAACGACCTCCAGGCCTATGTCGCGCTGCGGCCGGAGCAGGCGATCGACTTCACCGTCCGGCGCAGCGGCGGCGAGCTGGAGATCACCGCCACCACCCGCGCCGTCGACCAGCAGGACCGGTTCCACAATTCGGCCCGGATCGGCCGGCTCGGCATCGCGCCCCCGGGAACCTTGCAATTCTCGCCGCTGCCGCTGCACCGACTTCCCGGCGCGGCGATCCAGAGCACCTTCGATGCGGTGCGCACGATGCTGACCGCGCTCGGCCAGGTGCTGAGCGGCCAACGCTCGATCAAGGAGCTCGGCGGACCACTGAAGATCGCCCAGGTCTCCGGCCAGCAGGCGAGCCTCGGCTGGCTGCCCTTCTTCTACCTGATGACGATGGTCTCAATTAATCTGGGATTCATCAACCTCTTGCCAATTCCCCTCCTGGATGGCGGGCATTTGCTGTTCTACGTGGTTGAGGGAGTAAGGCGTAAGCCGCTGAAGCCGGAGGCCCAGGAATGGGCGTTTAGAACCGGACTGGCGGTGCTGCTGGCGCTTATGATCTTCGTCACCTTCAACGACCTGGCCTCTTTTGGCCTTTTCAGCGGTCTAGGCCGCTTGATCGGCTAGCGATGATCGGGCAGGGCGGCAGTCGTAACAGGGAGCGAGGCCGGGCGTTGGTCCCGGCCGCTTAATCAAAGGCGGGATGCGTGACATCTAGAGAAGTTTTCCCCAAGGGCCGGAATCTGTGCTCGGCGCTCCTGCTCGGCACGATCATCGGCGGCCTCGCCGCGCCGGCCCATGCGCAGACCGCGCCGGCCAGGACTCCGCCCGCAACGCCGGCGGCGGCCCCCGCGGCCGCCCAGCCCGCCCAGACCGCGCCGGCGGCGCCCGCCGCCGCTCCGCAGCCGACCCGCACCATCGTCTCGCTCACCGTGCAGGGGAACCAGCGGCTCGAGCCGGAGACGGTCCTGTCCTACACGACGCTCCGGATCGGCGAGAATTACGATCAGGAGCGGCTCGACCAGGCGCTGCGTGATCTCTACGCGACCGAATTGTTCGCTGACGTCGTCATCGCCGGCGCCGACACCGGCAATCTGATCATCCAGGTCCGCGAGAATCCGGTGATCAACCGGATCGTCCTCGAGGGCAATCACCGCATCAAGGACGACAAGATCACGCCGGAGATCAGGCTCGCGCCGCGGCAGATCTTCACCCGCTCGCGCGCCCGCGCCGACGTCGCCCGCATCATCGAGCTCTATCGCCGCCAGGGCCGCTACGCCGCCAGCGTCGAGCCGCAGATCGTCCAGCTCGACCAGAATCGCGTCGACGTCGTCTTCGCGATCAACGAGGGGCCGCGGTCGCGCGTCCGCCGGATCAACATCATCGGCAACGAGCATTTCGGCGACGGCCGCCTGATCCAGGAAATGGCGACCCGCGAGCATGTCTGGTACAATATCTTCAGCTCGCGCGACACCTACGATCCGGACCGGCTCGCCTACGACCAGCAGAAGCTCCGGCAATTCTACCTGACCCAGGGCTATGCGGACTTCCGTGTCGTCTCCGCGGTCGCCGAGCTGACCCCGGACCGGCGCGACTTCATCATCACCTATGTCGTCGAGGAAGGGCAGCGCTACAAGTACGGCGACGTCAACGTCGAGAGCGACATCCGCGACTTCAGCGCCGACCGACTGCGCGCGCGCCTGCCGATGCACGCCGGCCAATGGTACAATGCCCAGCAGATCGAGGACACGATCACCAGCCTGAACGAGCTTGCCGGCCTGTTCGGCTATGCCTTCGCGGACGTGCGGCCGACCTACAACCGCGACCGCGAGCATCTCACCATGGGGGTCACCTTCCATGTCGCCGAGTCGCCGCGCGCCTATGTCGAGCGGATCGACATCAACGGCAACACCACCACCCGCGACAAGGTGATCCGGCGCGAGTTCCGCCTCGCCGAGGGCGATCCGTTCAACAACGTCCGTGTCCGCCGCTCGCGCGACCGCATCCAGTCGCTGGGCTTCTTCCAGGAGAATCTGGAGATCCAGCAGAACCAGGGCTCGGCGCCCGACCGCGTCGTGCTCGGCGTCGAGGTCGAGGAGCGCGCCACCGGCCAGCTCCAGCTTTCGGCCGGCTATTCGAGCCTCGAATCCTTCCTGGTCAACGTCTCGGTCGAGCAGCGCAACTTCATGGGCCGAGGCCAGGAAGTCCGCGCCGCCGTCAATTATTCGCGCTACTCCAAGTCGGTCGAGGCCGGGTTCACCGAGCCCTACCTGTTCGATCGCAACATCGCCGTCGGTTTCGACATCTTCCGGCGCGACTACAACAGCTTCAACTTCAGCGGCAGCAACACCAGGACGACCACCTATCAGCAGACAACGACCGGCGGCCAGATCCGCATGGGCGTGCCGCTGACCGACCAGATCCAGCTCGCGCTCCGCTACGGCCTCAATTACGACCATGTGACGCTGAACAAGTCGCTTTATTATTCCGATCCGGACGGCACCGGGCCGCTGCCGGCGCAGTGCGATCCGCTGCTTGCCGGCCGCTATCTCTGCGATACGATCGGCAACCGCCTGACCTCCTCGGCGGGCTATTCGCTGGTCTGGGATACGCTGAACAACCGGCTCCGTCCCTCGGCGGGCGAGCGCATCGTGTTCAGCCAGGATTTCGCCGGCCTGGGCGGCGACGTCCATTATCTGCGCTCGCGGCTCAGCGGCGCCAAATATTGGGACGTCTTCCACCACTTCATCTTCTCGATCTCGATCGAGGGCGGCTATATCCACAGCTTCGACAGCGGCACCGCGACCTCCGATCCGGTCCGCCTGACCGACCGTTTCTTCCTCGGCAGCCCGCAGATCCGCGGCTTCGACATTCGCGGCGTCGGCCCGCGTATCCAGCGCACGCCCTATCTGTTCGACACCGACGCCAATGGCAACATCAGCAATGTCCGACTGACCACGGACCGCAAGAGCATAACCGACGACGCGATCGGCGGCCGGGCTTATTACCTGGGCCGGGCCGAGCTCGAGATCCCGCTCGGGGCAAGCGTCCGCGAGCTCGGCATCCGTCCGTCCATCTTCATGGACGTCGGCGCGCTCTGGGGCGTCAGGCGGCCCGAATTGCTCGACATCCCGCCGGGCGATCCGCGCCTCTCCTCGCCGGTGCTCGACGTCAACGGCAACCAGCAATGCACCACCGGCGGCACCGCGCCGGTGATCAGCCCGATCCCGGCGGGCGGCTGCCCGGCCGGCACCAGCCTTTACCAGACCCAGATCCTGTCGCCGTTCCGCGAGGTCTTCCTCGGCAATTCGCCGAGCCCGCGCCTCTCGATCGGCTTCGGCGTCAACTGGAACTCGCCCTTCGGGCCGTTCCGCATCGATATCGCGCGCGCCCTGCTGCACCAGCGCGGCGACGACACCAAAGTTTTCACCTTCAACGTAGGGACTGCATTCTGATGAACAAATATCTCTTCAGCGCGGCGATGGCCGCCATTGCCCTGGGCGCACCCGCGGTGTCTCAGGCGCAGCCGCTGCCGGCGCCCGTCATCGCCGTCGTCAATCTCGAGCAGATCATCCAGACCTGCACGGCCTGCGTCGCCGCCAACACCCAGCTGCAGGCCCAGCTGACCCAGCTCCAGCAGCGCTCGCAGCAGCTGCAGACCCAGATCCAGACCGAGGGGCAGCAGCTGCAGGCCGCGGTCAATGCGCTGCCGCAGGGCCAGCAGCCCGATGCGGCGCTGCAGGCGCGGATCAACGCGTTCGAGACGATGCGCAACAATGCCCAGGTCGAGCTTTCGGCAGGCCAGACCCGGCTCCAGCGCAACGTCGATTACGTCCACCAGCAGGAAGGCGAGCGCATCCGCCCGGCCATCCTCACCGTCATGCAGCAGCGCGGCGCGAACGTCGTGATGGACCGCGCCGCCCTGATCGACGCCGCGCCGTCGATCGACGTGACCCCGGCGGTGCTTGCGATCGTCAACCAGAACGCGGCGCCGCTCAACGTCAATGCGCCGGCACAGGCGGCGCCGGCGGCACCGACCGCGCCGCGCCCGACCGCGCCGGCGCCGACCACGCCGCGCCCGCGTCCGCAGGGCCGTTGATGGCGACGGAAGGCGGCAGCGCCCTCGGCCCGCTCGACGTGCGGCGGGTCATGGCGGCGCTGCCGCACCGTTACCCGATGCTCCTCGTCGACCGCGTCGAGGAGCTGGTCGTGGACGAGCGAATCACCGCCACCAAGGCGGTGACGATCAACGAAGGCTTCTTCCAGGGCCATTTCCCCGACCGGCCGATCATGCCGGGCGTGCTGATCGTCGAGGCGCTGGCGCAGGCCGCCGGCGTGCTCGCAGTCGAATCGCTCGGCCTGGCCGGGTCGGGCAAGCTCGTCTATTTCATGGCGATCGACGGCGCCAAGTTCCGCGCGCCGGTCGAGCCCGGCGTGCTGCTGCGGCTTGAGGTCGCGTTCGTGCAGAAGCGCGCGACCGTCTGCAAGTTCGCCGGCAGGGCGACGGTCGATGGGCAGCTTGCCGCCGAGGCCAATTTCACCGCGATGATCGCCGACCCGCCGGCCTGAGGTCACGCCCGGGCGAGGGTTGTCATTT
>JAFAZM010000390.1 GCA_019239785.1 Sphingomonadaceae bacterium | reverse complement strand
GCGATCTCGCTGAGGTCGCCGGTGCCGACGACGAAGCCGCCGCGCTGGTTGGCGAGCCGGAACAGATAGTCGGTGCGCAGCCCCGCCTGCACATTCTCGAAGGTGACGTCGTAGACCGGCTCGCCTCTGGCGAAGGGGTGGCCCATGTCCGCGAGCATCTGCCGCGCGGCCGGGCGGATGTCGATCTCCTCCCCGACGACGCCCAGCGCGTTCATCAATGACCAGGCATTGCCCTTGGTCTCCTCGCCGGTGGCGAAGCCCGGCATCGTGTAGCCGAGGATGGTCAAGCGCGGCAGGCCGAGATCGTCGCAGGCCCGCGCGGCGACGATCAAGGCGTGGGTCGAATCGAGCCCGCCCGAGACGCCGATGACGAGATGCTTGCCCGAGGTCGCCTGGAAGCGCCGGGCGAGGCCCTGGACCTGGATGTTGAACGCCTCGTAGCAATCCTGGTCGAGCTGCTCGGGCCGGTTCGGCACATAGGGAAAGCGGCGCAGCGTCCGCTCGAACCCGATGTCGCCGAGGTCCGGCGCATGGGTGAAGCCGATCGCGCGGAAGCTCTTCTCCGGATAGCCGGCGGCGCGGGCATTGTCGTTGAAGGTGCCGTTGCGCATCCGTTCGAGCCGCAGCCGCTGCACGTCGATGTCGGCGACGGCGAGCTCTGAGCCCCAGTCGAACCGGCTGCTCTCCGCGATCAGCTCGCCGAGCTCGTAGATCGAGCCCTGCCCGTCCCAGGCGAGATCGGTGGTGCTTTCGCCCGGGCCCGCGGCCGAGAAGACATAGGCGGCCGAGCAGCGGCTGGCATGGGCGGCGCAGAGCAATTTGCGCTCGTCGGCCTTGCCGATGGTGATGTTCGAGGCGGAGAGGTTGGTGAGGATGAGCGCGCCGGCGAGCGCGCCGAGCGTCGATGGCGGCTGCGGCGCCCAATAATCCTCGCAGATCTCGATATGGAAGACGAAGTCCGCCAGGTCGTCGGCGGCGAAGATCAGGTCCGGACCGAACGGCGTCGCCTGGCCGGCGAACTCGGTCTTGAGGCCGTCGAGGCCGATCCCCGAGGCGAACCAGCGTTTCTCGTAATATTCGCGATAATTGGGCAGGAAGCATTTGGGGACGATGCCGAGGATGCGGCCGCGCGAGATCGCAATGCCCGTATTGTAGACCCGGCCGCTGCGCCGCACCGGCGCGCCGACGACGAGCACCGTCTTCAGCCCTTCGCTCTCCTGCGCGAGCCGCGCGACCCCCGCCTCCACCGCGTCGAGGAAGGCGTCCTGCAGATGGAGGTCGTCGACCGCGTAGGAGGAGATGTTGAGCTCGGGGAAGATTGCGAGGTCGACGCCGCGGGCATCCGCCTGCCTCGCCAGCTCCAGCGTCTGGTCGACGTTGAAGGCGACGTCGCCGGCCGAGGCGCGGGGGCTCGCCGCGGCGACGCGGACGAAGCCATGGCGGTGGATCGCCGCGAACGGCGCCTGCGCCTTTGCCTTCGTCTCCCCCGGCTCCTTCGCCATCAAAGCATCTCCGTCATCATCTCGACCGCGACCTCCAGCGCCTTGACCCGCACCGCGCCGCGCCCGATCGCGCCGAAATGCGCCTCGCGATGCGCCGTTATACGCCCGGCGCGCGCGCAGGCGAAATGGACCAGCCCCGGCTCCTCGCCTTTGTCGGCAAAGCCGGTGATGGCAAGCGCGATATTGGCCCGCGAGCGCGCCAGCGCGCCCTCCGCCATCGCCAGCGCGACCGGCTTCGAGACTGCGCTCTCCCGCGCGATCAGCTCGGCGGGGACGCCGAGCAACTCGCTCTTCGACTCCTCGCTATAGGTGACGAAGCCGCGCTCGAAGGCGTGGGCGACGCCGGGCACGTCGGTGAGCAGGCTGGCGAGCAGCCCGCCGGTGCAGCTTTCCGCGGTCGCAAGCACGAGGTCGCGCTCGCAGGCCTTGGCGAGCAGGCGCCTGGTCGCTTCCTCGAGCCGGCCGGGGAGCACGGGGGAAAGGGTCTCGGTTTCGTTCAAGGCATGTCCGTCCTGGTCTGCGTCGAACCGCGGGAACCGGCGCCATGTTCCGAATGTTCCAGCCCCGCAATCAAGGAGACAATAATGGCCAGCGAAACCAAGCCCCAGGACGGACTCCAGCTTCTCGCCGCCGACCACCGCAAGGTCGAAGCCCTGTTCGCCGAATTCGAGAACGCAAGCGGCACTTCGGCGAAGGAGAAGCTGGTCCGCCAGATCTGCACCGAGCTCAAGATCCACACCCAGATCGAGGAGGAGATCTATTATCCGGCGGTGCGCGGCAAGGTCGAGGAGGACGATCTCGACGAGGCCTATGTCGAGCATGACAGCGCCAAGCTGCTGGTCAACGAGCTCGAGGCGGCCGAGCCCGACGAGAGCTATTACGACGCCAAGGTGAAGGTGCTGCAGGAGCTGATCGAGCACCATGTGAAGGAGGAGGAGAAGCAGCGCGACAACCTCTTCCAGCAGACCCGCGCCGCCGACATCGACCTCGAGGCGCTCGGGGCGAAGCTCGCCGCGCGCAAGGCGGAGCTGATGCAGCTCGCCGAGACGCAGGGCCTGCCGCCCGCCAAGGCCTCGACGCTGCAGCACGAAGAGGTGTGACCATGGCCTGGAGCCGCAACCAGACGTTCTTCGCCGCCGCCGGCGCGGCCGTCGCGGGCCTCGCCGCCACGATCTTCCTGCGCCGGCGCTGGAGCAGCGCGGACGGAGAGCAGGTGCCGGCGCCGGCGCACAGTCGGGGCAAGACCGAGCCGGGCATTGCCGGCCAGTCGGGCGCCGCTCGCTCGGCCGGGCCGGAAGCGATGCGTGATCCCCCGCGCGACTGGGATGCGGTCGATCAGTCGGTCGACGAGAGCTTCCCCGCCAGCGATCCCCCGGCGGTCAGCCCGCACGTGGATTGAGGGTCAGCGCGCCGCTCGGTCGGGCGGCGGCGCGGGCTCGGCCTGGAGCGCGCGGACCTGCGCCGCGCCCTCGGGGGTGAGGAACGGGCGCAGCCGCTCGAACGGCATTGTGAAATCCTCCCCGCAGGCCTGGACCACGTGCGGGAGCACAGGCGAGAACACCAGCCCGGTGCGGGTCAGGCCGATCGTCCAGAAGTCCTCGTTGCGGACGGGCTCGTCGCAATCCGCCCCTTCCGAGTGCCAGCCTGCCAGGATCGCCTCGCGAAAGGCCGGGAGCAAAGTCTTGATCTCCTCGCCTCCGTCCGGACGCTCCCGGTGCACGGCGCCCGCGTTCAGCCAGTCGTGCAGATCGATCTCGCGGCCGTCGGTGCGGTCGAACAGGCGGTAGGCATTGGTCGAATCGGGATGCGCGCCGCCGCAGGAGCCGTCCCAATGATGAGTTACCGCGAGCCAGCGGCGGCTGATCATCGTCGGCGTCAGGCTCTCGTCGAAACCGCCCTCGTTGGGCGAGTCGGCGAGCGAATCCGTGATGCATTCGAACCAGGAGGGCGGGTCGCCGGTCAGCGCCGTCCCGAGCGCAGCGTTGATCCGGCCGGCCGCCGCGCTTGCGCCGTCGAGCGCGAAGGTCTCGAAGCTGACCTCCTCGAAGCGGCCGGCCGTGTCGAGCACGATGCGCGTGTAGGCGACGCCGTCCTTCGCAGCGCGCGACCGAACCAGACGGAGGCCCTCGAGCCGCGGCCGGTGGAAGGCGATGGCGCTGCACGGGCTCTCCTCGCCAGTCAAACGGGCGAGCCGGGTCAGGCGGACGGGCAGCGTGCGTCCGCGCGCGGCCCAGCGCGCAATCAGCTGGCTCGGGCCGGCGCTTTCGATCGTCCAGTGCGGCGCGGGCCCGTCCGCCTCGCCCCGCTCATCGAACCCGCCACCATGCTCCGGCGCTTCGAGCGGGATCAGCCGCCGCCGCGACAGATAGTAATAAGCGCCGAACGTTCCCCATTCCCGGTGCACGAAGCAGGCGCGCACCGGCAGCGTGCCGACCGTTCCTTCCCAGATGCCGGGCAGGTCGACGGGCGCGGCCGGAGTCGCCGCCGCGGCGGTCAGCAGGGCGAGCGGCGCGAGCATCGTCATCAACCTTGGCCCTTCCGCGACTGTGACTGCGCGGCCCTGCCGCCGTCCGCCCGGTCCGGCTCCGGCCCCGCGGCGAAGATGGTGACGCGGGCTTCGGCCAGCTCGCGCATCGCCTCGGCCGTGGCCCAGCCCCAGACGAAATGGGCGCCGAGCATCACCAGGTCCCGCCGCAGCGGATGCTGCGTCGCCGGCTTCAATATGCCCATGGCGGGGATCCAGCCCATATAGGAGCCGAGCCAGACCGCGCCGCCCGCCGCCGCGCCGCCGAGCCGGCCCGGCCGCACGGTCGCGGCCCCGATCAGGGCGCCGCAGCCGGCCCCGTAGGCGAAATGGGCGACCAAAGTGAGCTCGCCGGCGGCGGGGGGCCGATCGAGCGCGGAATCAACGATCTCGCGCGGGGTCAGCGGATAGCGCTCCTTCGCCGGCAGCTGCCGGTGCAGCCGGCGCATCGCCGAGGTCATCGCCATCGTCGCGACGAAGCCGGCAATGCCGCCGATCACCAGCCGCGCGCCGAGCCCCAGTCTTTCCCCCTCCGCCATATTCCCCGGCTAATCCGGGAATGGGGCAAAAGTCTATGGGTTTAGAGCGATTTCCAGTCAGATTGAACGGATCCGACGACTCGGAAATCGCGGCAGAACAAGAACCTAGAGCTCGACGCCGGCGGCGATCGCTTCCAGCTTCTTCAGCCGCTCGCGCACCGCGGCAAGCTCGATGCGCAGGCCGACATCCTCCTCGGCGGTCTCGGCGGGCGCGCTGCGGCTGGCGAGCTCGAGCCGCTTCAGCTCGAGCCAGCCCCGCCAGGCGCGGCTCGCGGCGAGGCAGAGCATCGCCGTGATGGCGAGCGCAGTGGCGGCATAAATCAAGTTCGCTGTCGGCATAGGCTCTGTCCTCGAATGTGATCTGTGGCACGTCCGCCACGCACCGCCGCCGAGGATTCGGCGGAAGCGCGCGGAGCTTCGACGAACGGCGTGCAGACCGTCATCATTCGTATCTCAGCGCCAGGATCGGATTGGTTCGAGCCACGCGGAAGGCATGGCCGGCGACCGTCCCGGTCGCGATCGCAAGCGCCAGCAGCCCGGCGACGAGGAACGGCGCCGGGGTCAGCGCGATGCGGGCGTCGAAGCCGTTCAGCCAGTCGCGCATCACCCACCAGGCCGCCGGCCAGGCGAGCAGGTTGGCGATCATCACCGGCCGCGCGAACTGCCAGGCGAGCAGCTGGACGATGTCGCGCGTGCGCGCCCCGAAGACCTTGCGGATGCCGATCTCCCGCGTGCGCCGTTCCGCGGTGAAGGCGGCGAGGCCGAACAGGCCGAGGCAGGCGATCGCGACCGCCAGGATGGCGAAGCCGGCAAAGGCGTTGCCGCGCGCGGCGTCGCTCGCATAGGCGCGGGCGAGCTGGTCGTCGCCGAACGCGGCCTCATAGGGCACGTCGGGGGCGAAGCGCCGCCAGACCCCGCCGACCGCCTGCCGCACGGCTTCGGGGTTGGCTGCGCTGTAGCGGATCACCAGCTCGCGATAGATGCCGCCGTCGTAGAAGATGATCGGCTCGATCGGCTCGCGGGCCGAGCGGAAGCGGCTGTCGGCGACCACCCCGACGATGGTCGCGGGGACGAGGCCGACCGTGTCGCCGAACATGCGGATGCGGACCTGCCCGCCGAGCGCGGCGGCCGGCGAGGCGAAGCCCAGCTGCCGCACCGCCGTCTCGTTGAGCAGGACGTTGACCCCGCGCGCCGCGATCGCCTGCGACGCCGTCGCGGCCGCAGCCTCGGAATCGTAGGGCACGAAGGCATAATCATTGGCGTGGCGGCGGGAGAGGGTGCGGCCGGCCAGCAGCTGCACGCCCATCGTGCGGAAGAAATCCGGGCTGACGCTGTAGAAGCCGATCGTCTCCGGCCGCACCCGGCTGGGCAGCTGCACGTTGGCGGTGAGGGTGGTGTGGGTGGCGACCGCGATCGTCGTCGCCGCCGCCAGCTGCACGCCCGGGACGCGCCTGATCTCGCGGAGCATCGTCTCGACCTGCGGCACCACGGCGGCGCGATTCACATTGTCCACCTGGATCAGGCCGTCGCGCTCGAAGCCGAGGTCGCTGCGCTGCGCGAAGGCGGTCTGGTGATAGACGACGATCGTGCAGGCGATGAGGCCGATCGAGACCGCGAACTGGCCGACCACGAGCAGGCTCCGCAGCCGGCCGGTGCCGCGCGGCTCGGCGGCGGACTGGTTCGCCTTCAATATCTCGCCGGGCCGGTAGCGCGACAGATAGAAGGCCGGGTAGAGGCCGCCGACCAGGCCGACGGCAAGCCACAAGCCGAGCACCGGCCCGAGCAGCCCGCCCGCGCCGAGATAATGGAGGTCGAGCTCGGCATCGAGATAGGCCGAGAAATAGGGCAGGGTCAGCTCCGCGAAGCTGAGCGCGATCAGGGTTGCGATGCCGCTTATCAGCAGGGATTCGCCGAGGAACTGGGCGATCAATTGCTTGCGGCGGGCGCCGAGCACCTTGCGCAGCGCCACCTCGCGGGCGCGCTTGCCGGCCCGCGCCGTCGCCAGGTTGACGAAGTTGAACGCGGCCATGGCCAGGATCAGCAGGGCGACGATGGCGAAGGTCGCGATCGTGCGGGCATCGGCGCCGGGGCGTGTCTCCGATCCTTCCGCGCCGCTCAGATGGACGTCGCGGATGTTGACCAGCCGCCAGTCGTAGAGGTCGCCCTCGCTCACCCTCTGGCCGCCGACCTCGGTCGGCGGGATCGTCCGCTCCCAATCGCCGAGACGGGCATTGATCGACGCCGCGTCCGCGCCGGGCCGCAGCTTCAGATAGACATAGCCGTTGACGCAGCCCCAGGAGCAGGACTGCCGGTCCTCGTCGGGGAGCGGCGTCGCCGCCTGGATGTCGAGGCTGGAATTGCGCGGCAGGTCCTCGAACACGCCGGTGACCCGCTGCACGCGGCGCTGGCCGGCGCGGATCTGGGTGATCGTGCGGCCGAGCACGTCCGCGGAGCCGAACAGGCGCACCGCCTGACTGCGGCTCAGCACCAGGGAGTCGGGCCCGCGCAGCGCCGTCGCGGGATCGCCGCTCAGGAAATGCAGCTTCAGGATCCGGAACAGGCCCGGATCGGTCATCATCGTCGTGACGAACTGCGCCTCGCCGCCGACCTGGAAGACCAGCCGGTCCTCGTCGAGGCGCGCCGCCGCCTCGATCTCCGGGAAGTAATGCGGCAGCGCCTCGGCGAGCACGCCCTGCGCGCCCTGGTTCGGGCGGTGCGCGCCGACCGAGTCCGAGGTCGGGATCGACTGGACCTGGAAGATCCGGTCGGCGCCCGGCAGCCAGGCGTCGTAGCTGGTCTCGTAGCGGACGTAGAGCAATAGGATCATACAGGCGGCGATGCCGACCGCCAGGCCGAAGATGTTGATGAACGCGTAGGTGCGGTCGCGCGCAAGCGTCCTCAGCCCGACGGTCAGATAATTGCCCCACATCGCTGCCGCTCCCCGCTTCGCTTATTCGTACCGCAAGGCGAGGATCGGGTTGGCGCGGGCGACCTTGAAGGCATGGCCGCCGATCGTGCCGATCGCGATCGCCAAGGCGAGCAGGCTCGCCCCGACGAACGGCGTCACCCCCATGTCGATATAGGAGTCGAACCGGTGCAGCCAGTTGCGCATCACCAGCCACGCAACCGCCGAGCCGAACAGGCTCGCGATCAGCACCGGCTTGGAGAATTGCCAGGCGAGCAGCCGGATGATGTCCCGGGTGCGGGCGCCGAGCACCTTGCGGATGCCGATCTCCTTGGTCCGCCGCTCCGCGGTGAAGGCGGCGAGCCCGTAGAGGCCGAGGCAGGCGACGATCACGGCGAGGATCGCGAAGCCGGCGAACACTTTCGCCCGCGCCTCTTCCGCCGTGTAGAGCTCGGCGATCTTGTCCTCGCTGAACACTGCGTCGAACGGGGCGTCCGGCGCGAGCCGCCGCCAGGCCTGCTCGAGGCTCGCCCGCACCTGCTGCCGCCTGCTCACGTCATAGCGGATGAGCAGCGCCCCGATGCCGCCGCGGTCGAGCCGGAACATGATCGGATCGACCGGCTCGCGCACCGAGCGGAAGCGCGAATCGCGGACGACGCCGATGATATGGGTCGGCACGAGCCCGTCCTCCGGATCGAAATAGGAGACGCCGATCGTCTTGTTGATCGCCTCCTGCGGGCTGCGGAAGCCCATGCGCTGGGCGGCGAGCTCGTTGATCACCACGTTGATCCCGCGCGCGGCCATCGCCGTCTCGGCCGCATTGACCTGGGCGAGCGCATTCGGCCCGTCGGGCACGTTCGGGATCGTCGAATCATCGCCCGGCCGGTTGGGATCGAAGAAGCGGCCGGCGACCAGCTGGATGCCCATCGTGCGGAAGAAGCCGATGTCGACCGAATAATTGCCGATATTGATGGGATCGCTGCGTCCGGGCATCACCACGCCGGTATTGTTGTTGTTCTGGGTGGCGATGCCGATCCCGGAGCGGCCGACCGAAACCACGCCGGGAAGGTGCGCGATTTCCTCGGTGATCGTGTCCGCCCGGTCGGCGAGCTGCCGACGGCCGATCGCCTCGATCTGGAGCAGGCCGTCGCGGCGAAAGCCCGGATCGACGGTGCGTGCGTAGACGGTTTGCGCATAGACCACGGCGGTGCAGATGATGAGGCCGATCGAGACCGAGAATTGCGCGACGACCAGGATGTTGCGCAGCAGGCCCGAGCCCGAGGCCTCGGCGGTGGACTTGTTGGCCTTGAGCACCTGCGCCGGGTGGAAGCGCGACAGGTAGAAGGCCGGATAGACGCCGCCGGCGGCGCCGACCAGGAGGGTCAGGCCGAGGATCGGCAGCAGCATCCCGCCCGCGCCGAAATAGATCATATGAAGGTCGGCATCGAGGAATGCGCCGA
>JAFAZM010000384.1 GCA_019239785.1 Sphingomonadaceae bacterium | reverse complement strand
CGCCGATCGCCTCCCTCGTCACCGCAGGCCTGCCGACGATCGCGGTGCGCGCGCCCGCCCACCCCGCGATGCGCGCCTTGATCCGCGCCGTCCGCCGGCCGCTCGCCGCGCCGTCGGCCAATGCCAGCGGCCGGATCAGCCCGACCTGCGCCGCGCATGTTCTCGCCAGCCTTGGCGGCCGCATCCCCCTGATCGTCGATGCCGGCCCGACCGCGCACGGCCTCGAATCGACGATCGTCGCCGCGACCGGCGGGCCGCTGCGCCTGCTCCGCCCCGGCCCGATCGATCTCGGCCTCGCCCCCGCGTCGGGCGGGGGCATCGAGGCACCGGGCCAACTCGCCAGCCATTATGCCCCGGCCAAGCCGGTCCGCCTCGATGCAGAACAAGCGCGGCCGGACGAATGGCTGATCGGCTTCGGCCCGGTGGCGGGGCAGGCCAGCCTCAGCCCGACCGGCGACCTAGTCGAAGCGGCGGCCGCCTTGTTCGCGCGCCTGCACGAGGCGGAAGCCGCCCCCTACCCCGCCATCGCCGTCGCCCCGGTCCCGGACCACGGCCTGGGCGCCGCCATCAACGACCGCCTCCGCCGCGCGGCGGCGCCGCGCGCCTGACCCTTCTCGTCATTCCCGCGAAAGCGGGAATCCAGAAACGCCGTTCCCCCGGAATTGCGCCATCGCCGAAACGATTCCGCTACGGTCCAAATTCGGTTACGCAACGAGGCGATGAAGCTCGTTCCCGCCCTCCTCCTGCTGGTCGCGGCCGCGGCCGCCGCCGCGCAGCCCGCACCCCTTCCCCGCATCGAGACAAGCAATGGCCGCCACGCGCTGATCGTCGACGGCCGGCCCTTCCTGATGCTCGGCGCGCAGGTGAACAACAGCTCCAATTATCCGGCGATGCTGCCCCTCGTCTGGCCGACCATCGCGGCGCTCCATGCCAACACGGTCGAGGTGCCGATCGCCTGGGAGCAGATCGAGCCGGTCGAGGGCCGCTTCGATTTCTCTTTCCTCGACACCCTGCTCCGGCAGGCGCGGGAGCATGACGTCCGCCTGGTCCTGCTCTGGTTCGGCACCTGGAAGAATACCGGCCCCAATTACGCCCCCGAATGGGTGAAGACCGACACGCGCCGCTTTCCCCGGATGCGCACCCGCGAGGGCCGCACGCATTATGCCCTCTCGCCGCACGGCCGCGCGACCCTGGAGGCGGACCGCAATGCCTTCGTCCAGCTGATGACGCACCTGCGCGACGCCGATCCGCAGCGCACCACGATCATGGTCCAGGTCGAGAACGAGACCGGCAGCTATCGCAGCCCGCGCGATTTCTCGCCCGAGGCGCAGCGCCTGTTCGACGGCCCGGTGCCGCCAGCGCTCGCCCGCCTGCGCCGCCCGGGAACCTGGAGCCAGGTCTTCGGTCTGCGCGCCGACCAGGCGTTCAACGCCTGGTACATCGCCCGCTATGTCGACGAGATCGCCGCCGCGGGCCGCGCGGTGCTGGACCTGCCGATGTACTGCAACGCCGCGCTTTCCGATGCCTTCACCGAGAATGGCGCCGAGAATGGTGCGAGCGGCGGTCCGAACTGGAACGTGATCGACGTCTGGAAGGCGGCGGCGCCCCATATCGATCTGGTCGCGCCCGACATCTATAATCGCGACCCGGCTGCCTATTTCGCCTATCTGGATCATTATCGACGTCCAGATAACGCCCTTATGGTTCCAGAGACCGGCAACGCCGCCGAATATGCGCGCTTCTTCTGGCCTGCGCTCGGCCGCGGCGCGATCGGCTTCTCGCCCTTCGGCATGGATGCGACCGGCTATTCCAACTATCCGCTCGGCGCCGAGCGGCTCGATCCGGACACGATCGCCGCCTTCGCCGCGCCCTTCCGCCTGTTCGCGCCGATCGCGCGCGACTGGGCCCGCCTGGCCTTCGGCCACCCGGCCTGGGGCTTCGCCAAGGGCGCCGACGGCGCCGACCAGTCCTCGACGCTGGGCCGCTGGCGGGTCACCGCCCAATACGGCCTCTGGTCGTTCGGCGAGCGGGACTGGACCTGGCTGCCGACGCGGCCAAACCCCAATGCGAGCCGTCCGGCTGGCGGGGGCGTCGTGCTCCAGCTTGGCCCCGACGAGTTCCTCGTCGCCGGCAGCGACGTCCGCATCCGCTTCGCGCTCGCCGAGGCCCAGGCCGACAACATGCAATGGCTCAGCGTCGAGGAAGGCACGTTCGTGGACGGCGCCTGGCAGATGCGCCGCCGCTGGAACGGCGACCAGAGCGACTACGGCCTCAACTTCAGCGCCGAGCCGGTCCTGCTCCGCGTCCGCCTCGGCACCTATCGCTAGCGCTTCCCGGCGGGCCAACAGGTCGCAAGTCGACCATATGCTGCGTCATTGGGTGACAGGATTGGATCGAAGGACGCTTCAGGCGACCCGCGCCAGGAAGGCGCCGGTTTCCTCCACCAGGCGATGGGACTGCGCGGCCATCTGGCTGGTCGCCTCGCCCAGGTCCCTGGAAAGCGTCGCCGCCTCCCCCGCGGCCGCTTCCGCGGAGGCGGCCGTGCCCTGGATCTGCTGGACGAGCGAGGCCGCGATCCCTGCGAAGCGGTGGACGGCGTCGCCCACCGAGGACTGGCGGCGGATGGCGTCGGCCACCCCGATCGAGGTCGCGGCCATCTCGCCGAACCTGTCCTGCATCGCCCGGATCAGTGCGACTGCCTCGCCGACCGCGTCGCTCATCGTGCCGAGCCGGGCGCGGACGTCGCCGGTGGCGGACGCGGTCTGCGCCGCCAGCGCGCGCACCTCGCCGGCGACGACGCCGAAGCCGCGGCCGGCCTCGCCGGCGCGCGCCGCCTCGATCGTCGCGTTGAGCGCGAGCAGGTTGCTGCGGTCGGCAATCTCCGCGATCGTCCCGACGATGGTCTCGGTGCCGCTGCAGGTGTCGGAAAGGCTCTCGACCTGCCGCACGATGGCATTGCCGATCTCGCGCATGCTGCCCGCGGCCTGCTCCTGCGCGGCGAGGTGATCGTCGACCTGGGCCAGCAGCTGCCCGAGCTCGGTGCTCGAGTCGAGCAAATGGGCGGCGCCGGTGTCGGCCGCGGCGGCTTCGGCGGCGACGCTTGCGATCTGCGCGTGGGTCGCGCCGCCATTGCCGGCGAGCTGCACGGCGGCGCTGCGCGTTTGCTCGGCCGCCGCCGCGAGATCGGTTGCGATCCGCAGCACCGACTGCTCGAAGTCGCGCGCCAGCCGTTCCAGCTCCCGCCTGCGGACCTGCTCGGCCTCGGCCCTGGCGGCGGCCGCGGCTTCGGCGGCTTCGTGCTGGGTACGCCAATGCTCCCGCTCGACCTTGGCGGCGACGAGAACCTTGTCCGCCTGCGCCTGGGCGAGGTCGGCGCCGGCCTGGAATTGCTGCTCGAACATCCTCGCTTGCGCGGTGACCGTTCGGCCGAGCAGCACGGCGAAGATGGCAAGGAAGATATAGACTGCGCCGGACACGCCAGTGACCGCCACATAGGCTGCCGAGACGACCACCGCGACGAGCAGGAAGGTGAGGCTCGCCTCGACCACCGGCGCATAGCGCAGCGCCCCGACCGAGATGACTCCGGCCATCACCGTGCTGACGATCGCCTGCTGCTCGATCGGCGCCGCTTCGCCGGCAACGGACAGGAAGGTGAACCAGCCGAGCGAGACGAAGCCCGCCTGCACGCAGAGCAGCAGAAGCTGCCGGGCCGGCGCGTCCGAGCGCCAGTCCCGGCGCCGGTCGGCCTGCCATTTGAGCAAGGTGCAGATGCTGATCAACGCATGGAGCGCGCCGGTCATGAGCACGGCGCGAAAGTCGGGGCGATCGGAGAATGCGTAGCAGATGCTGGCCGTGACGATGATCGAGATCGCGAAGGTCAGCGGATAGGTGCTGGACGCCTGGCGCAGTTGCGACGCGACCATGTCCGGCGAACGCGCCGACCACCGGTCGTTGATCCGCCGGAAAGTCTCTAACCCTTTGATCTGCACCCGCGCCTTTTGCGGTATCTTGGTTGATAGGTCGTTAACTATGCGGGCTCCTGCGAGGAGGAGATCCGACCGTCGGCGGCAGGGGCCGTTGATTCACTGGCGCAAATGCTGGCCGGCCCTTTTGCCGGACATCGCCAACGGGGTGATGGGCCTCAGTCGATCCGCAACACCGGGACGAACGCGCCGGCGTCGGGCGGCGGCAGGCTGACCCGAAGCCCGTCCATGCCATGTTGGAAGCTCAAGGGCCCGCGGCCCAGCAAGGAGACGCGCTCGACCGCGCGGTCGGCCAGAGCGGCGATCCGCGTCTCCTCCCGCGGCCAGTCGAGCAGGATCGCGTAGAGCGTGTCGCCCTTCCGCGTGAAGCGCAGGTCCGCCGCGGTGAACGGCGCGGCATTGGCCTCGTTCATTTCCCCGGACGGCGGCTGGGTCGGCCCTTCGCCGAACACGCGCCACGGCCGCGACCCGTAGATCGCTTCGCCGTTTGTCCCCAGCCAGCGCTCGATCCCGTCGAGGATCGCTTCCTCCTGGTCGTCGATCGAGCCGTCGCCGCGCACCGGGATGCTGAGCAGCAAATTGCCGTTCTTGGAGACGATGTCGGCGAGCCGCTGGATGACGAGCTTGGCCGGCTTGTAGCCGCGCCGCTCGTAGAGGCCGCGGTCGTAATGCCAATTGCCGATGCAGGTGCAGGTCTGCCAGGGCTCGGCGCGGATCTCGGCGACGAAGCCGCGCTCGACATCCTCGACCACGCCGGCGCGTTGCGCCGCGCTCAGCCGCTTCGTCGTCAGGACGCCTTCGAGCGCGCCGCCATGCAGTCGGCGGCTCGCCGCGTAATAATGGGCCACCGCCCTCACGCCGATCTCGCCGAACGGCAGGCCGCTGTCGTCGAGATAGACGAGGTCGGGCCGGTAGGTCTCGACCAGGTCCATCTGCCGCGCCAGCCAGTTGCGCGCGAAGCCCGCCTGGGCGGCCGGCACCTCCTCCAGCCATTGCCCGTCACGGGCGCCGTGCCAGGCGTTCATCGCGGCGATCGTCTCGATCCCGTCCGGCGGCACGAAGCTCGGCCCGGTATAGAGGTCCTGCGGGTCGAGCCCCTGCCACGAGCGGCCGCGCCCGTCCGCCGCGCGCAGCCGGAAGGCGTCGTAGCGCCGGCCTCGCCGCGGCCCTTCCGCATCATAGCCGTAGGCGGTCTGCCACCAATGCCAGGCGTGGCTGGCATGGTTGCTGACGCCGAAGCGCAGGCCCGCCCGCCGCGCCGCCCGCGCCCAGCCGCCGACCAGGTCCCGGCGCGGCCCGACGCGGGTCGCGTTCCACCCATGGTGGGCGCTGGCGAAGGTGTCGAAATTGTCGTGATGGCAGGCGAGCGCCATGAAGTAGCGCGCGCCGGCCCGCGCATAGCGGGCGACCAGCGCATCCGGGTCCCAGCGCTCCGCCCGCCAGCGGCCGATCAGGTCGATGAAGCCGGTGTCGGCGGGGTGGCCGTAATTGCGGAGGTGATGTTCGTAGGCCGGCTGGCCCTGGACGTACAGCAGCCGCCCGTACCAGTCTCCCGCCTCGGCCACGCATTGCGGCCCCCAATGCGCCCAGATCCCGAACTTGGCGTCGCGGAACCAGTCCGGGACGCGGAAGCCCTCGGCAAGCGCGGCCCAGTCGAACGCGCCGGCGGGCGCGGCCCAGGCGGCCGCCGCCCCGCCAAGAAAGGCGCGCCTCGAATATTCAGGCAGGCGCCTGGTCCTTCAGCCGCTCGGCGAAGCCCTTGCGCAATTTCTGCAGCTTGGGCGGGATCACCGCGAGGCAATACGGATTGCGCTGCCCTTCGCCCCCCCAATAATCCTGGTGATAATCCTCGGCGGGCCACCAGACGCCGAGCGGCTCGATCGTGGTGACGATCGGCGCCGGCCAGTCCGCCGCCGCGCGTTCGATGCCGCGCCGCGCCGCCTCCTCCTGCGCGGGCGAGCCCGGGAAGATCGCCGAGCGATATTGGGTGCCGACGTCGTTGCCCTGCCGGTTGAGCTGCGTCGGATCGTGGGTGGCGAAGTGGACGTCGAGCAGATCGTCATAGGAGATCACGTCCGGATCGAAGGTCACGCGGATCGCCTCGGCATGGCCCGTGTCGCCGCCGCAGACCTGGCGATAGCTCGGGCGCTCGACATGGCCGCCCGTATAGCCGCTCTCGACCGCGGCGACCCCGTCCAGCCCCTTGAACACCGCCTCCGTGCACCAGAAGCACCCGCCTGCCAGAATCGCCTGTTCCTGTGCCATCTCGAATCTCCTCTGGGCGAAGATAGCGATTGCGGCGCGCTGTTAAAGCGGCGGCTCGGCTTTACGGCTGCATGTCCCCATTGCAGTCATCGACTCTCATCCTGAGCGGCGATCGTATCCATTGCAGCCAAGCTGGACTCTGAACACCGCTAGGAGCAAGTCTCACCTCATAACCTTTGGGGGAGGGTTTCATGAATCCGATCGTGTTCGGCATCATCGCAGGTCTCGTCTTCGGGGCCGCGGACGTGGCGCTCATGCTCCCGATGGAGTTTCCCGACAAAAGGACGGCGCTGCTCGGCGCATTCGCCAGCCGCTTTGCCATCGGCTTCCTGATCCCGCTGGTGAAGATGCCAATTCCCGCATGGACCATCGGCGGGATTGTCGGGCTGCTCATCAGCATTCCGGATGCGATCATAACGAAGGCCTATGCGCCGATCCTCGGCACCGGCCTCGTCGGCGGTCTCATCATCGGCTGGGCAGCGGGCCGCTGGGCGGTCTAGAGCGATTTCTAGTCGGATGGCAGCATCTGACGACTCGGAAATCGCGGCTAAGACAAAGACTTAGAGCGCCGCGCTCAGGGCGACGGCTGGGCCTTGCCGCGTCTTGCGCGCCCGCGCGGCAGGGTGAAGCGAAAGATGGCGCCGCCGTCGGGCCGGTTCTCGCCCCAGATCTTGCCGCCATGCGCCTCGACGATGGTGCGGCTGATCGGCAGGCCGATCCCCATCCCGCCTTTCTTCGTGGTCATGAACTGGGAGAAGAGCTCGTCGAGGCTGGCCTCGCCGAGGCCGCTGCCGCGATCCGCCACCATGACCTCGACCATCTCGCGTCCGACCGGCCGGGTCGCGACGACGACCTCCTTGTCGTCGGCCCCATCCATCGCCTCGATCGCGTTGCGGACCAGGTTGATCAGCACCTGCTGGATCTGGACCCGGTCCGCCCGCACCCAGATCGCGCCGGGATCGAGCTCGAGCCGATGGCGGACGCCGTGCGCCTCCTCGTCGAGGAAGGCGAGCACGGCCCCGTCCTCGATCAGCCGCGGCAGATGCTCGTCGTTCACCGAGACGGCGCCGCGGGACACCAGCTCGCGCAGCCGCCGCACGATCTGCGCCGCGCGCAGCGCCCCCGCCTCGGCCGCATCGAGCGCCTCGCCGAGGTCGGGATCGTCGATCCCGTTGCGCTTCACGATCCGCTTGGCGCCGCTGATGAAATTGCCGAGCGCGGTCAGCGGCTGGTTGAGCTCGTGCGCCAGGGTAGAGGCCATCGTCCCCATCGCGCTGAGCCGGGCGACGTGGACCAGCTCGGCCTGCATCCGCCCGAGCTCCGCCTCGGCGCGGTGCCGCTCGGTGAGGTCCGCCATCGCGCCGACCGCGCGCACCGCCCGTCCCTCGCCGTCTCGGATGATGAAGCCGCGGTCGAAAATGTCGGCATAGGCGCCGTCGTCGCGCTGGAAGCGGTAGGTGGCCGACCAGCGCCGGCCGCCGCCCGCGATCGTGTCCTCCAGGCTCTCCAGCACCGCCGCCCGGTCCTCGGGATGGATCCGGTCCTTCCACCAGGCCGAGGAAGTGCGGCCGAGCGGGCCGTCGCCGCTGCCGAGGATTGCCGCCGCATTGTCGGCCCAGTCGATCATGTCGGCGCGCAGGTCGTGGTCCCAGACCGCGTCGTTGGTGGCCATCGCCGCGAGCCGGTAGCGCTCCTCCACGTCTCGCCGCGCGAGCTCCGCTTCCTTGCGGTCCTGGACGTCCTCGCTGACCCCGTACCAGCGCACGATCCGGCCGGTCTCGTCGCGGCGCGGCAGCGCGCGGACGCGGAACGCGCGATAGCTGCCGTCGGCCATGCGCAGCCGGCACTCGGTCGCATAGGGCCCGCCCGTCCGCACCGCTTCGGTCCACGCGGCGACCGTCGTCTCGCGATCGTCCGGATGGATGGAGAATTGCGCGTCCTCGTCGTCGGCCATGCCGGTCAGCTCGCGGTAGCGCGCGCTGAGCCTGATGCTGCTGCCGTCCGCTTCGGTGGTCCAGATGATCTGGCGCATCAGCTCCAGCGTGATCCGGTGCATCTCTTCGCTGTCGCGCAGCCGCGCCGCCGCCTGGTGCTGCGCGTCGACGTCCTCGATCGTCCCGTACCAGCGCAGCACTCTGCCGTCGTCGCCGCGGCGGGCGGCGGCGCGGACTCGAACGAAGCGCGGCTCGCCGTGGGGCCGCCGCATCCGGAACTCGGCGTCGTAGGGCTCGCCGGTTTCGACGCAATGCCGCCAGCGCTCCATCACTTCGGGCGCGTCTTCGGGGAAGATGCCCTCCCGGGGCCGGCTGCCGGGTTCGAGCGCGGTCAGCTCCCAGAAGCCCGGGCTGATCGAGAAGATCCTGCCGTCGGGCGCGGCCGTGAAGACGAGCTGCCGGCTGAGCTCGAGCGTGTAGCGGTGCAGCTCCTCGCTTTCGCGCAACCTTTCCTCGGCGTCGCGTCGCGCCGCATCGGCGCTGCGCTGGTCCTCGATATCCTGGGTGGTGCCGGCCCAGCCGGTGATCCGGTTCGCCGCGTCGCGCAGCGGCACTGCGCGCGAGCGCATCAGCCGATAGCTGCCGTCCGCCCGCCGCGCCCGGAACTCGACTTCATAGGGCTCGCCGCTGCGCACCGACTCGTACCAGCGCGCGCGCACTGCCGCCCGCTCGTCCGGGTGGACCACGTCCAGCCAGCCGTCGCCGTGAGCCTGCGCCTCCCCGGTCCCGGTCAGCGCCTGGTAGGGCGGGCGCATGATGGTCACCGCACCATTCGCGTCCGCCGCCCAGACCAGCCGGCCGCTGAGCTCGGTGGCGGCCCTGTACATCATCTCGCTCGTGCGCAGCCGCGCGAGCTCCGCCTCCAGCGCGGCGATGCGTTCCGCCGGCCCCGGGGCGGAATCCGCCACGCTCAGGCGTCCGGCGTCCCGGCCGGCGCGATCCCGGCCTCCAATGCGATGGTCAGCGCCTCGGCGAGGCTCGAGGCCTGCAGCCTGTCCATCATGTTGCCGCGATGCATCTCAACCGTGCGCAGGCTGATCCCGAGCGACTGCGCGATCTCCTTGTTGGACTGGCCGGCGAGCAGGCTCTGTAGCACCTCCGTCTCGCGTGCGGTCAGGGTGGCCGCGCGCTCGTGCGCATCGCGCCTGCGCCTGCCCGCGGTCTCGCGGTCCTTGAGCAGGGCGAAGGCCTGGGCGAAGCAGTTCAGCAGCGCCTGCTCGGAGAAAGGCTTCTCGATGAAGTCGACCGCGCCCATCTTCATCGCCCGCACTGCGATCGGCACCTCGCCATGGCCGGTCATCACGATCACCGGCCAGTCGACCCGTCGCTCGGCGAGCGCCTCCATCACCTGGAAGCCGTCCATCTGCGGCATGCGCAGGTCCAGCAGGACGCAGCCCGGCTCCAGATCGGGCAGCGCTTCGAGGAAATCCTCGCCGCTGCCGAACGGGTGCGAGCGGATCTCCGCCGCGCCCAGCATGAAGCTCAGTGAGCGCCGCACGTCGCGGTCGTCGTCGATCACATAGACGCTGGGGGGTTTCAGGGTTCGATTCCTCTTTCTGGCCTGCGATGCAATGGGTTGTGGCGCGCAAAAGCGCAACTGCCTCTAATTCAAATCAAGATCGGAGGAACGCTCCGCGCGGCGCATGGGTTGTGCCTGTGAGGAGGCGAGCGATGATGAAGGCCGGGTCTCATGCGCAACCGAGTGACGTGGTCGCCGAGCAGGGGCAGGTGATCGTCGAGGGCCCCGACGGCGTGGCCGTGACCCTCACGCCCGACGCCGCCGAGGAAACCGGGCGCCGGATGATCAGCGCCGCGTCCGAGGCGCGGCGCCAGGAAGCGCATTGAGCGAATTCCAGTCGGACGCGGTCATCCGACGATTCGGAAATCGCGGCCGGAAAGCAACGCGGCACGGTCGATCTGACGCGATCAGATCGCAAGCCGCTCCAGCCGGGTCGGATCCGCTTCCCGCTCGAGCTGGTCGCGCCCGCACTGCGCCGGCGCCTTGTCCGGGCGCCAGCGCAGGAACTTGGTGCCGTGGCGGAAGCGGCCGCCGCTGACATGGTCGTAGCGGACCTCGACGACCAGCTCGGGCCGCAGCGGCTCCCATTCTCCGGTCCGCTCGTTGCTCCAGCGGCTCGGGCCGCCGGGCGCGTCGCCGGTGAACCCCGGCGGCGCGATCAGCTCCTCCAGTCTCCGGGTCAGCGCCTTTTTCTCCCCGGCCGGGATCGACGAGGTGAAGCCGACATGGTCGAGTCTCCCTTGCGCGTCATAGAGGCCAAGCAGCAGCGAGCCGACCTCGCCGCCCCCGCTCGCATAGCGGAAGCCGCCGACGACGCAGTCGGCGGTGCGCATCCGCTTGACCTTCAGCATCGCCCGCTCGCCGGGCCGGTAGGGCGCGTCCCGTTCCTTGGCGACGACGCCGTCGAGCGCGCCGCCGGCCTTCGCAAGCCAGGTCTCGGCATCCTCCCGCACAATCGTGCAGGGCGAGAGCAGCAGCGCGTCGGCGCCGGCCGCGGCGTGGAATTGTTCCAGCGCCGCGCGGCGCTCTGAAAGCGGCGCCGCGACGAGCCCGTCGCCGCCCAGCGCCAGGCAATCGAACAGCATCAGCTGCGCCGGCGTCGCCGCGGCCAGCTTGCGCACGCGGCTTTCCGCCGGATGCAGCCGCAATTGCAGCGCCTCGAACGACAATGTGCCGTCCACCGGGATGATCAGCTCGCCGTCCAGCACGAACCGGTCCGCGCCGAGTCCCGCGACCATCGCGACGACTTCGGGGAAGTAGCGGCCCAGCGGCCGCCCGGCCTTCGACTGCAGCTCGACCGCATCGCCGTCGCGGAAGACGAGGCAGCGGAAGCCGTCCCATTTGGGCTCGTACTGCCAGCCCTCGCCCTCGGGCAGCGTATCGACCAGCTTCGCTTCCATCGGCGGCAGCGGCGGTTTCACGGCGAGGCGGGAGAAGCGGGGATTCGGCATGTTTCCGATACGCTCCGCGGTTCACCGCAGTTCCGTAACGCTTCGTCGGCCGATGGTAGAATCGCTTAATATGTCCCGCTGCACGATGCGGCGAATGACGCTTTCGCCGCGACGAGCCGAGCGGAACCCGGGCCACAGCTCGTTGAGGCGAAAGGGAAACGTACCTAGGTTTCTCATCGAACCGGAGGGGTTTATCTAAATGTTGTTGTCACGCCGCCAGGTCATCGAGGCTGGAGCTGCCACGGCCGCGCTCAGCGCGATGTCGTCGCCGTTGCTCGCCGCCGTCCAGCAGACCGCCCAGACGCTCCTGCCACCCCGCCCTGCGGCGCTTCCCGCCGAGCCGCGCGTTTCCGTCGACCCGATCATCGATCCGCGCATGGTCGCCCGCGCCCGCGCCGCCTTCGACCGGCACCGCGCCTCGATCCAGGATATCGGCGTCGTCGCGATCGCCGATTTCACCAAGGCCTCGGCCGATCCGCGCTTCTACCTGCTCGACACGAACAGCGGCCGGGTCACCCGCCATCTCGTCGCGCACGGCCGCGGCTCCGATCCCGAGCATACCGGCTTCCTGCAGCGCTTCTCGAACCTGCCCGGCTCCGAGGCGAGCTCGAACGGCGCCTACGTCACCACGGAATTCTATCCGGGTCATTACGGCCGTGCGATGCGCGTGCGCGGGCTCGACTACAGCAACAGCAACGCCGAATCGCGAGCGATCGTCGTCCACTCCGCCTGGTATGCGGAACCCGGCGTGCTCACCTCGATGGGCCGCCTCGGCCGCAGCGAGGGCTGCTTCGCGCTCTCCCACGCCAGCCTCGAGGAAGTCCTCGCCCGCCTGGGCCCCGGCCACTTCCTCTACGCCGACCGTCTGGAAGCGTGACGCGGTAATCGTCACCCCGGGCTCGACCCGGGGTCCACCTTCTTTACGGACTGTGCAGCAAAGCAGGTGGATGCCGGATCAAGTCCGGCATGACGAGTTCTAGCTGGCGCCTTCCGCTTCCGCCTCTGCCGTCTCCTTCACCGCGATCACCTCCAGCGCCGTCACCGCCGGCCCGTGAATCACGCTGCCGTCGCAGGCGAAGCGCGAGCCGTGGCAATTGCAGTCCCAGCTCCGGTCGGTCTCGTTCCAGCCGAGCATGCAGCCCATATGGGTGCAGACCGCCGAGACCGCGTGGAGCCTGCCCTCCTCGTCGCGAAAGGCCCCCACATTGCGGCCGTCGACCTTGAGCACCGCCGCCTCGCCGGGGCCCAGATCCTCGTAGGAATGCGGCTTGCGGCCAAGCCAGCCGCCGGCCAGGTGCCCGGCCACCGCCGCATTGTGGGTGACGAAATCCTTGCCGCCGGCGACCGGCTTGATCCGGGTCGCGTCGAAGACCTTCAGCCAGGGATTGTCGCGGCCCTCGATCAGGTCCGCGATCAGGATCGCCGCGGCAGTGCCGTTGGTGATCCCCCAGGCGTTGAACCCGGTCGCGACCAGGCAGGATTCGCCGAGCGACGAAGCCCAGCCGACGTAGGGCGATTTGTCCATCGACTGATAGTCTTCATTGGTCCAGCGATAGTCGGCGCCGACTCCGAACTGCTCGCGCGCGAAGCGTTCGATCTCGGCGAAGGCGGCCCGCTCCTCCTCGACATTGCCGTGGGTGAAGCTCGGGCCGGTGAAGATCATCCAGTCTCCGCCGTCCTCGTCGCGATGGCCGCGGGTCGAATGGCGCGGCTGGTCCGCGCTGATATACATGCCCGGCGGCACCCGCTTGGCCTCGGCGCGGCCCACGATCACCGGGTGCATGTGCGGATAATTCTCGGTGTAGAACAGGCCGGTCTGGCCGAGCGGCAGATGCGTCGCCATGACGACGTTGCGCGCCCGCACGCTGCCCGTCTCGGTGGCGATCCGGTGCGCGTCCCAGTCGGTCACCCGCGACTGCTCGAAGACGTGGCAATCGCTGCCCGGGATCGTCTCGGCAAGGCCCTTGAGGTAGCGGACCGGATGGAATTGCGCCTGGTCGTCCCAGCGCATCGCCCTGCGCACGGCGAACGGCAGGCCGGTTTCCTCGGTCAGCGCGGCGGGCAGGCCGAGCCGCCGCGCCAGCGCGACCTCCTGCTCGATCGAGTCGACCTGTGCCTCGTCCAGCGTGTAGGTGAAGGCCGGCTTCGTCTCGAGATTGCAGGCGATGCCGTGGCGCTCGGCAAGCGCGCGGATCGTGGCGAGCCCGGTCTGGTTGGCCTCGCCATAGAGCCGGGCGCCCTCCTCGCCGAACTTACGTTCCATGATCGTATAATGGATGTTGTGCTGCGAGGTGATCTTCGCCGTCGACTTGCCGGTCACCTCCTCGCCGATCCGCCGCGCCTCGACCAAAGCGACCTTGAGCCCGCGGTTCTTGAGCAAACGCGCCGTCGTCACGCCGACCATGCCGCCGCCGATGATCGCCACGTCCGCCTCGATCTCGCCGCTCAGCGCCGGAAAGGCGGAGGCGGGCGCCGTGGCGTTCCAATAGGATCTATGGCGGGCCATCGCGAAGCTCCCGGCTGAAAAGTATCGGCCGGACAACCGATGCCGCGCGGCGGCGTTCCGCTTCTTCCCGTCGGCATCCCGTCACCCCGGCGGAGCCTGTCCTGAGCGCCTGCCTTGCAGGCAGTCGAAGGGGCCGGGATCTCGTGGAGATCCGCCGAAATTTCTTGTCGCCGGACCCGGCCTTCGCCGGGGTGACGAGCGCCGCTGTCAGTTCCCGGCGCTGGCCTGCTGGACCGACGTGGCCGCGGCATGGCGCAGCGCCGCGCGGACCGGCGCGTCACGGCCGTAAATGTCGGCATAGGTCACGATGTCGCCGTCGCTGGTCGCCGCTGCGGTGAAATAGGCGATGTAGACGGGCACGGGGTGCGCGAGCGCCGTCTGCCTGTTCTGTCCGGTTTCGATCTGCCGGTCAATCTCGGCGCGGCTCCAATTGCCGGTCGGCGCCAGCAGCAGCGCCGCGAAGTCGCGCACGTTCTGGGTGCGGATGCAGCCATGGCTGAACGCACGCGAGGCGCGGCCGAACAGGGCCTGCGACGGCGTGTCGTGCAAGTAGATCGCCCACTGGTTCGGCATCTCGATCTTCACCCGGCCGAGCGCATTGCGCGGTCCCGGCGGCTGGCGGACGCTGATCCCGCCGCTTGCGCTGCGGTTCACCTCGTAGCCGGCGCCGAAATGGCCGCCCTGCGACTGGATGATGCTCTGCGGCACGTTCCACCAGGGGTTGAGCGTGACCGCGGTGATCTGCGCGTTGAGCTGCGGCGTCGGCGTGCGGACCGCGCCGACCACGGCGCGATGGCGCGCGGTGACATGGCCCTCGTCGACCAGGGCGGCGGTGAAGGCGGGCACGTTGACCAGGACGTGGCGGGGCCCGAGCGTCCGCGGCATCCAGCGCCAGCGCTCCATGTTGGTGCGGATCAGGTCGCGGCGGGCGGTGTCGCTCTCCGGAGTCGCCGCGAGCGCGCGCTTCAGCCCGGCATATTGCGGATGGGTCGGCAGCAGCGAATCGAGCGCCGCGCCGACGCCGCCGCCGTGGGTGACCTGGGCGAGCAGCCTCTGCTGGCCGGCCGCATCGAGCGTCGCGTCGGTCATGTGCCACTCGACCCGGGCCCGGCCGCGCACCGCGCCGCCGCTGAGATCCTGGACCAGGTGGATGAAGATCGGCGTCGCGACCTGGGTCAGCTGCGCATCGTCGCTGCCGGCGAGCGCGGCGCGCAGCCGGTCCGGATTGTAGTCGGCCGGGTTCAGCCCTTCCTGGTCGATATGCTCGACATAGGTCAGCAGCTCCTGCGCCGCGTCGCGGCTCCAGCTCGGCGCCTGCTCCGAGGTGATCGACTGATAGCCGAGCTGGGCCTGGGCCTGGGCCTGGACCTGGGCGTTGGCCGCGCTCTGAATCGCCCCCGGCATGGTGGGCGAGGCGAGCAGGACGAGGAGGGCCGAAAGGCGAAGCGTGCGTGTCATGCTGCTCCCTTTAGCCGCAGAGAGGAAGCTGCGCTAGACTGTTTATTATATGCGACGAACCGAGGCCGTGCCGCGACGAGTCGCGGCGCCCCTCTTGACCGTTTCGGCACCGTTCAGACGGCGGTCGAGGGACTCCGGTTCACCCAGCCGAAATAGGCCGCGACGATCGCGAGCGCGAGATGCAGCCAGACGTCGTTGCCGTAGAGCGGCACCAGGCCGAACAGGGTGTCGAGGCTCGGAATGAAGCCGGCTACGACCAGGATCGCGTAGATGATCGCGACGCTGCGGGCATAGAGCAATGCCTGCGCCCCCGCGCGCGACGCGACGAGCCCCCAGAGGCCGAAGGCCAGGTGCACGATGTTGTGGACGGGGTTCACCGGGAACATGCCAAGCAGGAGCATGTGGTGCGGGCCGGGCGCGATCGCCCCGCCCTGGGCCGGCTGCAGCAATTGCGGAATGAAGCCGGCGATGCCGGCGAGCAGGAATATGATGCCGAATATCAGCGCAAAGGTCCGCGTGCTCATCCTCACCTCCAATGCGTTTTGCGACGGCGGAATTTACCGCCTTAGTTGCCGCGCGCGCAACCGCGGGGTGGGGCTCGGACACCGAGCGCGCGGAGCCCGAGGCCGGCCCGCTCCCCCACCCAACCCCCCGCTAGCATGCGACAATGTCGGGTGGTTGGGTGGGGGGAGCGGGCTGGTACAGACTCCGCGTACGAGCGCCGGAGCCAGGGTATCGACTTGGAGCGAGCGGCTAGAAACTCACGCCGCGTCGGAGATCGACGCCGGCCCTTCCAGCTTCGCAAGAAAGGCGGCGACCGCGCCGAGCGGCATCGCCGGCGCGTAGAGATGGCCCTGCAGGCCGTCGCAGCCGGCCTCGAGCGCGATCTGCTCCTCCTCGCGGCAGGAAATGCCTTCGGCGACCACTTCCAGATCCATTGCATGGCCCAGCGTCACTGCGGCGCGGATGATCGCGACGCTCTGGTCGCGCGCGGCGATGTCGATGAACGAGCGGTCGAGCTTGATCTTGTCCACCGGGAAGCGGCGCAGGCAGCTCAAGGACGAATAGCCGGTACCGAAATCGTCGAGGACGATGCGGAAGCCGTCGCGGCGCAGCTCCTGGATGGTGGCGCCGCAGAGCGAGCCGTGCTCGATGAACAGGCTTTCGGTGATCTCCAGCTCGAGCTGCGAGGGCGAGACCCCCTCCTCCTCGGCGATCCCGCGCAGGGTCGCGGCGAAGCGCGGCGCGCGGAACTGGAGCGGCGACAGGTTCACCGCGACGTTGAGGTCAGGCCAGAGCCGCGCCATCTTGCAGGCGTCGCGGAAGGCATGCTGGCCGAGCTCGTCGATCACGCCGCATTCCTCGGCGATCGGAATCAGCTCGCCCGGCGAGACTGCGCCGAGCACCGGATGGTCCCAGCGGATCAGGCCTTCGAGGCCCATCACCCTGCCGCGGCTGCCCATGATCGGCTGGAAATGAAGGTCGAGCCCGTCGCCGTCGCGCAGCTGGCTGCGCAGCGAGGATTCGATCTGGTCGCGGCGCTGGACGTCGGCGTCCATCGCCTCGGTGAAGATGCGGAAGC
>JAFAZM010000310.1 GCA_019239785.1 Sphingomonadaceae bacterium | reverse complement strand
CGGCGGGTTGATGATCGGCGTCGACATCAGCGATCCGAACACGCCGCCGTTGGAAATGGTGAACGTGCCGCCCTTCATCTCCTCGAGCTTCAACGTGCCGTCCTTGGCGCGCTTGCCGAAATCGGCGATGGTCTTTTCGATATCGGCAAAGCCGAGCGCCTGCGCGTTGCGGATGACCGGAACGACGAGGCCCTTGGGCGCCGACACGGCGACCGAGACGTCGAGATAGTCGCGATAGACGATCTCGTCGCCCTCGATCGAGGCGTTGACCGCCGGCACGTCGCGCACCGCGAGCGCCGCCGCCTTCACGAAGAAGGCCATGAAGCCCAGTCGGATGCCGTGCTTCTTCTCGAACAGATCCTTGTAGCGGGTGCGCGCCGCGATCACCGCCGACATGTCGACGTCGTTGAACGTCGTCAGCATCGCCGCGGTGTTCTGCGCCTCCTTGAGGCGGCGGGCGCCGTGCTGGCGCAGCCGCGTCATCCGTACCCGTTCCTCGCGGCGCTCCCCCGCGCGGGCGGGCGCTGGCGCCGGGGCGGGTGCGGACGGCTGCGCCGGGGCGGGCGCGGGAGCCTGCGCCTCGGCGGGCGCCGGCGCGGGCTGCGCCTTCTCGGCCTCGGCCGCGGCGAGGACGTCGTCCTTGGTCAAGCGCCCGTCCTTGCCGGTGCCCTTGATCTTCGAGGGATCGAGATGATGCTCCAGCACGATCCGGCGCACCGCGGGCGAGAGGGTCAGATGCGTTCCCTCGCCCTCCTCATCCTCGTCTTCCTTCGGCTCGGGCGTCTCGCCGGGGCCCGGCGGATTGACCGGCGCGGATTCGGGCAGCTCCGGCTTCGCGGCGGGCGCGGCAGCGGCGCCCGCGCCGCCCTGCTCGATGACCGCGATCACCGCACCGACGGCGACCGTGTCGCCGACCGCGACGCGCTGCGCGCCCATCGTGCCGGCGGCCGGCGAGGGCACGTCGACCGCGACCTTGTCCGTCTCCAGGCTTACGATCGGCTCGTCCTGCGCGACGGCGTCGCCGGGCTGCTTCAGCCACTGGCCCACCGTCGCCTCGGTGATCGATTCGCCAAGCGTCGGCACTTTGACTTCGGTCGCCATTGTCGTTCCTTTTAGCTCGCTTTGCGCTGGGCGGGCGCGTCGCCGCTATGGCCGAGCGCGTCGGCGATCAAGGCCGCCTGCTCGGCCGCGTGCCGTTTGGCAAGGCCGGTCGCCGGCGAGGCGGCCGGCTCGCGCCCGGCATAGATGGGCCGCTTCGGCTTCAGCCCGGCCTCGCCGAGACGGCGCTCGAGGCGCGGCTCGACATGGGCCCAATAGCCCTGGTTCTGCGGTTCCTCCTGCGCCCAGACCACCTCCTCGAGGTTGGTCATGCGCTTGAGGCGCGCGAGCAGGGCCTCGCCCGGGAAGGGATAGAGCTGCTCGATCCGGACGATCGATATATGCTTGTCGCCGGCCTTGTCGCGCGCCTCGATCAGCTCGTAGGAAAGCTTGCCGGTGCAGAGCACCAGCCGCCGCACATCCTCGTCCTTCGGCGCGCTCGGGTCCGAAAGGATGCGGCGGAAATGGCTCTCGCCAATGAGGTCGGCGACCGAGGAGACCGCCATCTTGTGCCGGAGCAGCGACTTCGGCGTCATGATCACCAGTGGCTTGCGGAAATCGCGGCGCATCTGCCGGCGCAATATGTGGAAATAATTGGCCGGGGTGGTGCAGTTCGCGACCTGCATATTGTCCTCGGCGCAGAGCTGGAGGAAGCGTTCCGGCCGCGCCGAGCTGTGCTCGGGCCCCTGCCCCTCATAGCCGTGCGGCAGCAGCAGGACGAGGCCGCTGGCGCGCAGCCATTTGGCCTCGCCGGCGGCGATGAACTGGTCGATGATGACCTGGGCGCCGTTGGCGAAATCGCCGAACTGCGCCTCCCAGAGCACCAAAGTCTGCGGATCGGCGAGCGACCATCCATATTCGAAGCCAAGCACGCCATATTCGGACAGCGGGCTGTCGCGCACCTCGAAGCGGGCCGGACCGACCTTGGTCAGCGGGATATATTTGTGCCCGTCATTCTGATCGACCCAGACCGCATGGCGCTGGCTGAAGGTGCCGCGGCCGCTGTCCTGGCCGGAGAGGCGCACCGGATTGCCCTCGCGCACCAGGGTGCCGAAGGCGAGCGCCTCGGCCGTCGCCCAGTCGATCCCCTCGCCGGTCGCGAACATCTCCTTCTTGGCGTCGAGGATGCGCTGCAGCGTCTTGTGGATCGTCAGGTCGGCAGGAATTGTGGTCAAAATCTCGCCGACCTCGGCGATCAGCTTCTCTTCGACGCCGGTGGCGACGTTGCGCCGCTCGGTGACCGGCGTCGATGGCCGGTTGAGCCCCGACCAGGCGCCCTCGAACCAGTCCGCCTTGTTGGGCAGATAGGATTTCGCCGCCTCGAACTCGCTTTCGAGCAGGGCGTTGAAGGCCTCGACCTCGCCCTCGATCCAGCCTTCGGGGATCACGCCCTCGCGCCGCAGCCGCTCGCCGTAGAGCTCTGAGACCGGCGGATGCTGGCGGATCGCGGCGTACATGAGCGGCTGGGTGAAGCTCGGTTCGTCGCCCTCATTGTGGCCGAAGCGGCGATAGCACCACATGTCGATGACGAAGTCCCGCTTGAACTTCTGGCGGAACTCGATCGCGAGCTTGCAGGCGAAGGTCACCGCCTCCGGATCGTCGCCGTTGACGTGCAGGATCGGCGCCTCGATCATCTTGGCAACGTCGGACGGATAGGGCGACGAGCGCGAGAAGGCCGGGTTCGTCGTGAAGCCGATCTGGTTGTTGACGATGAAGTGGATCGAGCCGCCGGTGCGGTGGCCGCGCAGGCCGGAGAGACCGAAGCATTCCGCCACCACGCCCTGGCCAGCGAACGCGGCGTCGCCATGGATGAGCAGCGGCACGACCTTGGCGCGTTCGGACAGCGGGATGATATCGCCGTCCCACTGGGTGGCGCCCATGTCCTGCTTGGCGCGGACCTTGCCCATGACGACCGAGTTGACGCTTTCGAGGTGTGAAGGATTTGCCGTCAGCGAAACGTGCACCTTGGAGCGGTCG
>JAFAZM010000294.1 GCA_019239785.1 Sphingomonadaceae bacterium | reverse complement strand
GGCGCTCGATCCGGAAGCGGAGGTTTCACGCGCCGTGGAAGATGGCGCGCCGGCCGAGGCGGGCGACGTGCTGCTGCGGGTCAGCGGCCGGGCGCGCGCTTTGCTTACCGCGGAGCGCTCGGCGCTGAACACGGTCCAGCACCTTTCCGGCATCGCCACCCTGACGCGGCGTTATGTCGACGCGATCGCCGGCACCGGCGCGATCGTGCTCGACACCCGCAAGACCCTTCCGGGCCTGCGCGTGCTGGAGAAATATGCGACCAGGATGGGCGGCGCGCAGAACCACCGCATGGGCCTCTGGGATGCGGCGATGATCAAGGACAATCATGTCGCCGTCGCCGGCTCGATCGGCGAGGCCGTCCGCCGCGCCGTCGCGGCCGGGATCGGGCGGATCATCGTCGAGGTCGACCGCTTCGACCAGATCGAGCCGGCGATCGCCGCCGGCGCGACCCACCTCCTGCTCGACAATATGGGCCCGGCCGCGCTCCGCGAGGCAGTCGCCCAGGTCGCCGGCCGCGTCCCCACCGAAGCGAGCGGCGGCATCAACCTCGACACGATCCGCGCCGCCGCGGAGACGGGGGTGACCTATATCTCGGTCGGCAGGATCACCCAGTCCGCGCCGGCCGCGGACATCGGGCTCGACCTCGCGATGACGGTCTAGGATGGCGCGCGCGACGCGGCCTCTCTCCATCCGTCGTTTCGAGGGCCTTTACTATCTGGGGCTGGGGACCGGCGCGCTGAACGCCTGGGTGCTCGCGACCAGCACGGATCCGCAGCTGCGCCATGTCGAGCCCGCCGGCGTCCTAATGGACATGGCGCTCATCACCGCGCTCAATCTCCTGCTGCTCTGGCTGATCGCGTATCGCGGCAGCAATGCCGCCCGCTGGGTCTTCACCGTGCTGGTCGCCCTCGGAGCCCTCATCATGTTGGCGCACATCTCCCACGCGCTGGACTATGGCGAGCTGTCGCTAGCGCTCACCCTCGCCCAATATCTGCTCTGCGCGATCGAGATCCTGTTCCTCTTCAGGCCGGACAGCCGGGACTGGTTCGCGGGCCGCCGCCCGATCGATCCGGACATCTTCAGCTAGATGCGGCCGCGATCGATCATCCGGTTCGAGCAGGTCGTGCTGCTCGCCTTCGGCCTTGGCATCGTCAACGCCTGCCTCGAATGGAAGGCGCTGCTGGCCCGGATGCATCCGCCCTATCCGGTCGCGACGCTCTGCGCCTCGCAGCTCCTCTATTTCGGTCCCTACGCGCTGCTGATCTGGCTGATCAGCCGCAAGGGGAGCGCGGTCGCGCGCGGGATTTTCGCTGCCCTGGTCGTCCTGGTCGGCTTCATCTATCTCGCGACCTTGCCTGCATTTTCGGACATGTCGGTCTCGACGATCCTGGCGGCCGCGCAATGTTTGCTCACGCTGGGCAGCCTCAGTCTGATCTTTCGGCGCGACACCGACCCCTGGTTCCGTAACGAACGGCCGATCGATCCGGAGGTCTTCCGCTAGAGCCCGTCCGGCCCCGGTATGGCCTTCGTAGCGATCGCGGAGATGATGCGGGAATGGACCGCTTCGATCCGCCCCGGCGGAATTTCGAGCTAAATCTCCCGCCGCCCCACGACTTGGCCCTCGATCGTCCGCGTCTCCGGATGATGCTTGTCGAGCCAGCGCTTCACGATCCTGAGGTTGCGTGTGTTCGAGCGGAAGAAGAAGTCGGGGATCGCGCCGACCCAGGGGATGGCGCCGAGCAGGAAGTCGAAGCCGACATTGCCGCTCATCCGCGCGATATGCCATTTCGACATGCCGAGGTTGCGCGCTTCCCAGACGATCCAGGCGCCCATCGCCGCGGCGGCGATGTCGCCGACGACGGGGATCAGGTCGAGCACCACGTCCAGGCCGAAGCGCCGGTTGATGCCGGGCAGCTTGAAGGCGCGCTCGAGCAGCTGCTCCATCGCCTCGATGCGCTGGCGCACCGCAGCGGCGTCGCGACCGATCGGCAGCCGGTTGGCCATGGCGTCGAACTGGCTCTGGTTGATCGGCATCAGGGCTCCTCCGCGATCAGGGCAACGGCCGGGTGCTGCGCGAACGGATTGGGGCGGAACCCAGCCAGCCGCGGCGACACCAGGGACCAGCGCACCGGCGCGGTCAGGGGAATGAACGGTACAAGGCCGGTTAGTATCCGATCGGCCGCCGCGAGCTGGGCCTGGCGCTCGGCCGCGTTCGGCGCCGCGCGGGCCGCATCGAGCACCTTGTCGGCCTCGGTGTCGCAGATCGCGCTGGCGTCGCAGGTGAAGTGGCGCAGATACCAGCTGGCGACGTTGGTCGGCGCGACCTGGTCGATCAGCAGCAGATCGGCAGGCGCGCCGGCGGGCACCCGCTCCGCCTCGACGCCGATCGCACGCCAGTCCCGGCGCAGATAGGCGAAGAGCAGGGTGTCGCCCGGCGCGTCGGGCATGGCGACGCGGAGGTGAAGCGGAGCGGCCGCAGCCGGCGCTGCATTCGGCCCAGCATTCGATCCCGCATTCGGTCCCCGATTCAGTCCCGCGATCAGCCGCGCCGCCGCCGCCTGCCGGTCGGGGAGCGGCATCGCCGCCCAGTCGGGCATGGCCGGGCTGGGCAGCTCCTGAACCCCCGGCGCGACCAGGCTGAGACGGCCGGTCGCGCGCGGCGCGCCGATCGCGGCGGCGAGCGCGTCGCGGTCGATCGCCATCGCGAGCGCACGGCGCAGGGTCGCGTCGGCGAGCGGGCCCCGGTTGCTGCCGAAGGCGAGGCCGAACAGCCCGCCGACCGGATCGAAGATCAGTCGGTTCGCGGGCAGATCGGCGTTGCGCGCAAAGGGCAGGTCGCCGGCCGTGCCCCCGAGAACAAGGTCGGTGTCGCCGGCGGCGAAGCGGGCCACCGCCATCGCGGCGCCTTCGCCGCGGAGCAGGACGTCGGGAGTCTGCGCGGCGCTTTCCTCGCTCTCCTCCTCGGTCCTGAGATAGGAGAGGCGCAGCCCTTCCGGCTCGGCGCGGACCAGCCGGTAGGGGCCGGTGCCGCCGTCATTCTGCAGGATCGCAAGCTCGGGATGGGCGAGCAGCTGCAGGAAATTGGGCCGCGGCCCCCTCAGCGCGATCTCGAGCACGAAGTCGGTCATCGGCGTGACGCTCTCGACCGCGCCGAGGATCGGCTTGAAGGGGTTGCGGCTCGCCCGGCTCAACGCCGCGCGCAGGCGCGCCGCGACCTGCTGGGCGGTGACCGGGCTGCCGTCCAGCGCCCAGGTCGCGCGCCGGATGCGGAAGGTGTAGCGCAGCCCGTCGTCGGAGACGATCCAGCTCTGCGCCAGCGCCGGCTCGATCTCGCCCGCCGCGTCGAAGCGGACGAGCCCCTGGGCGACGCCGTCGAGGAGGAAGGCCGAGGGTGGATCGAGGGGCTCGAGATTGGGGTTGACGAGCCGCGGCGCCCCGCCGATCGCGCTGACGCGGACCGGCCCGCTCACCTCCTCGCCGCAGGCGGCGAGCAGCAGGCTGCCGGCGAGCAGGAAGGCGCCGCCAAAACCTCTCATTCCGATCGCGCGCATCCGCCTCCGGCCAGCAAAGAGACCCGCCTTTACCCCTCTTTCACCTCTGCCGGATAGGGGTCGATCATGACCAGAACATCGGACTCATCGCCCCACGGGGAGCACGGCCCGGGCTACATGCAGCGCCGGACGGCGCGCGTCGAGCTCGCCGGCGCCGAGGCGAGCCTGTCGCCCCAGGATCTCTACAAGGTGGAGATCAAGGTCCGCAACGTCTCCACCGCAGGCTTCATGGCCGAATGCGCGGCGCCGGTCCGGATCGGCTCGAACGTCTGGCTCGACATACCGGGGATCGGCAAGGTCGAGGCGCAGGTGCGCTGGCAGATCGGACTGAAGATGGGCGGGATGTTCCTCGACCCGATCAGCCTCAACCGCTGCGAGTGGACCGCCGAAAAGGCGAAGGCCGAAGCCTAGTTTCCTTCGTTTTGCGGTCGCCGGATTCCATCCGGCTCGAAACCGCTCCAGGGTCCGTACCGGCGGTCTCGCTTACGGGCTGCGCGGCGGATGATGGTTGGCGCCGATCACCCCGGTCGCGAGCAGCACGCCGCCGATGACGATCGCCAGGAACAGGATCGGCGGAAGGATGGAGCCGCCGTTGAGCTGGCCGGAGCCGTGCATCGGCCCGCCGGCGCGCTCGACCATCGGCTGCAGCGAGAGCGGCGCGGCCGAGGGCTGGGCGAAAGCTGGGCTGGCGGCGAGCGACGCAGCGGCCAGCAGAGCAGCGGATTTCGCGAACATCTGATATCCTTCCGGTAAGCGGGATTGCTCAGGCCGCGGGGAACGGGTGCGACGGCGGAAGGCTGCGGCCGAAACGCAGGCGTTACGTCGGAAGGTGGGGAAGCCCGGGTCAGCCGTTGGTGCGGACGGCGGGATGTGGACCCAGGCTTGTCGAAAGGCAGGTTCGCTGCCCTGGCCGCATCGTCGCGAACGCGCCGCGACGCCTGCACTTCCCGCAACGCACCAGGCCCCACCGATTGCCCATGGCGCCCGATCCGGCCGCCTTACCGCACTCATCCTTTGCCCGGCGCGCCTGGAAGATCTCGTCAACAATGATGTAGTGGTCGGCCGGTGTTACTTTACA
>JAFAZM010000262.1 GCA_019239785.1 Sphingomonadaceae bacterium | reverse complement strand
CACGATCGTTCATGTCGATGACGCGCTTCCAGACGATCCGGCGCACGTCGATGCCGAGCGCATTGCCCCAGTGGATATGGTTGTCGAGCATCGCCGCCAGCAGATTGTGCGCGCTGGTGATGGCGTGGAAATCGCCGGTGAAGTGGAGGTTGATCTCCTCCATCGGGACGACCTGGGCATAGCCGCCGCCGGCGGCGCCGCCCTTCATCCCGAAGCAGGGGCCGAGCGACGGCTCGCGCAGGCAGAGCATCGTCCTGCGGCCGATCCGGTTCAGCGCGTCGGCGAGGCCGACCGAGGTCGTCGTCTTGCCCTCTCCGGCCGGGGTGGGGTTGATCGCGGTGACCAGGATCAATTTGCCCCTGGGGCCGTCGGCGCGCTGCTTCAGCCAGTCGAGCGAGACCTTCGCCTTGAAGCGGCCATAGGGCTCGACCGCCTCCTCCGGAATGCCGAGCCGCTCCGCGATCCGGCCGATCGGGAGCATCTTCGCGCCCCGCGATATTTCGATATCGCTCAGCATATCCCCTCGCTTTTTTATATGTCTTGCTGACGAGTCTGCCGCGCAAGGCCGGCTGCTGGCAAGAGGCCTGCCATCAGGCCCGCCGCCTCTGGTTCACCACCTCATAGGCCATCACCGCCGTCGCCACGGCGGCGTTGAGGCTGTCGGCCTTGCCGAGCATCGGGATCTTCACCAGCAGGTCGCAGGCTTCCTCATAGGCCCGCGGCAGGCCCTGCGATTCGTTGCCGACGAGGATGAAGGTCGGGCTCCGGTAGCGCGCCACCTGATAGTCGGTATCCGTGTCGAGGCTGGTGCCGACGAGCTGGCCCGGCCCTCGGCGCAGCCAGGCGAGGAAGTCGTCCCAGCGCGCCGCCGCGATCTTCTGCGTGAACAAGGCGCCCATCGAGGCGCGCACCGCCTCGACCGAGAAGGGATCGGCGCATTCGTCGACCAGGATCAGCCCGCCGGCGCCGACCGCGTCGCCGGTCCTCAGGATCGTGCCGAGATTGCCGGGATCGCGCAGCGCCTGCGCGACCAGCCAGAGCGGCGCCGAGTCGCGGTCGAGCCGGTCGAGGCTCGTGTCGAGCTGGCGGTAGATTCCGAGCACCGCCTGCGGATTGTCCTTGCCGCTGATCTTGTGGAGGATGTCGGCGTCGGTCTCGATCGCCTCGCCGCCGGCGGCTTCGGTCGCTTCGATCAGCGCCTGGAGCAAAGGGTGCGAGGCCTCGGCAAAGAACAGCCGCTCCGGCAGGATCCCCGCCTCGCGCGCCTCGGTGAGGATCCGCAGCCCCTCGGCGAGGAACAGGCCTTCGGCGCGGCGGTGCTTCTTGTCGCGCAGCGCGCGCGCCTGCTTGACCAAGGGATTGGAGAAGGCCGTGATCTGGCGCGGCACTTCGCTTCGACCCTATTGCTTCTCGTCGAACAGCGCCTCGACCAGGGCGCAGAGCCGCTCCACCGCCTGCTCGGCCCCGTCGCCGGTGGCGCTGATCGTGATCGTGTCGCCCTTGGCCGCGCCAAGCATCATCAGGCCCATGATCGAGGTGCCGCAGACCCTGCTGCCGTCCTTCTCCACCTCGATCGCGGCGTCGATCTGCGAAGCGATGGTGACGAACTTGGCGCTTGCCCGGGCATGGAGGCCGCGCTCGTTCCGGACCTCCACCGAACGACTCACCATCAAGCAGCGGCCTCGCCCAGAATTTCCGAAGCTACAGAGATATATTTGCGCCCCGCTTCGCGGGCGGCAGCGACGGCGGCGCGGACGTCCATCGTCTTGCGGGCGCCTTCGAGCCGGATCAGCATCGGCAGGTTCACGCCGGCGATCACCTCGATCTTGTCGGACTTCATCAGGCTGATCGCGAGGTTGGAGGGGGTTCCGCCGAACAGATCGGTCAGGATGATCACGCCGGCGCCGCTGTCGACGCCCTTGATCGCCTGGGCGATCTGGGCGCGGCGCTCCTCCATGTCGTCGTCCGGGCCGATGCAGATCGCGGCGATCCGCTCCTGGGGCCCGACCACATGCTCCATCGCTATGATGAATTCGGACGCAAGCCGTCCATGCGTCACCAGCACCAATCCGATCATCGATTCACCTTGCAGGCCGCCCTTCCGCCTCGTCGTCCAAATCTTTTGCCCCTGCGGATCGCTCGATACCGTCGCGAGGCGGCGTGGCGAGGTCGCGATGGTCCAGACTGGGCGAAAAACCCTCCGCGCGCAACCGTGCCGCGACTCGCTCCGCGACATGGACCGAGCGGTGGCGCCCGCCCGTACAGCCGAACGCGATCGAGACATAGGATTTTCCTTCGGCCCGATAGCGGGGCAGGAGGGTGAGGATCAGCTCCTCGATCCGGCCCAATGCCTCGTCATAGGCCTCGTCGGCGGCGATATGGGCGCCGACCGCCTCGTCGAGGCCGGTCAGCTCGCGCAGGCCCTTCTCCCAATGCGGGTTCCTGAGGAAGCGCATGTCGAGGACGATGTCGGCATTGCGCGGCACGCCGCGGGCGAAGCCGAACGACATGATCGTCAGGGTCGGCGCGTCGTCCTCGGAGCCGAAGCGGTTGCGGATCTGCTGCTGCAATGCGTTCGCGTCGCTGTCGGTCGTATCGATGACATGGTCGGCCCAGCGCTTCAGCGGCGCGGTGAGCTCGCGTTCCTCGGCGATGCCGTCGATCGGCGGCCGGTCGGGCGCGAGCGGATGCCGCCGCCTGGTCTCCGAATAGCGGCGGATCAGCTCCGCGCCGGCGCAATCGAGATAGAGCGTCTCCACCGGCCGCGTCTTGGCGACCTGCTTGATCTGGCCGACCAGCCGCTCGGCCTTGAAGCCGCGGGTGCGGCTGTCGAGACCCAGCGCCAGCGGCCGGCCGCGCTCTGCCCCGGCCGAAGGCGGCGTCGCCAGCAGCGGATCGAGAAGCGACAACGGCAAATTGTCGACCGTCTCCCAGCCGAGATCCTCGAGCGTCTTCAGCACGGTCGACTTGCCGGCGCCGGACAGGCCGGTGACGAGCAGGATGCGCTGGGGCCGGGACGAAGACGGCATCAGAGGGGCAATCCGATCAGGCGAAGCGCCTGTTCTACCTTCAGCGGCGCCGACGCCTCAAGCCCGGCGAGCTGCAGCACCGGGACCGCGACTCCGGCCAGCATCCGGGTCCCGCCCGGCTCGGGCAGGCGTTCCGGCGCATGGTCAAGGTCGACGAACAAGGCGACCGGCACGTCCTCCGCGCTCTCCAGCTCGACGATGCCGAGGCCGCGCAGCTCGAGCTTGCCGCGGATCGTCGCCGGCGCCGAGGCCAGCAGCCGGCCCTCCGCCCGGCGCAGATCGCAATAATCGTCGCTGATCAGGGCGGCGCCGCGGTCGATCAGGCGGAAGGCGAGGTCCGACTTGCCGCTGCCCGAGCGCCCGCCGAGCAGCACCGCGCGGCCGCCGATCGCAACCGCGCTGCAATGGACCCGCTCGGAGGAGGGCGCGACCCGGCTCATTCGCCCGCACTCGGGAAGCGGACCAGGAAGCGGGCGCCGCTCGCCCCGTCCTCGCGGCCCTCGACCGAGATGTGGCCGCCATGGCCCTCGACGATGGCGCGGGCGATGGCGAGGCCGAGCCCGGAATGGCGGCCGAAATCCTCTTCCGGGCGCATCGAGTGGAAACGGTGGAAGACCTCCTCGCGCGCCGATTCGGCGACGCCGGGGCCTTCGTCCTGGACGCTGAGCAGCACCTCGTCCCCGACCGCGGCGGCGCGGATCTCGACCACGCCGCCCTCCGGCGAGAAGGAGATCGCATTGTCGACCAGATTGTCGAGCAGCCGCGACAGCCGCGATTCGTCGCCGTTGACGATCGCCGTCCCCATCCGCGGCCGCGCGAAGGCGATCTCGACCTCCTTGCCGCTGCGCTGCTCCCAGAGCGGCAGCAGGGATTCGATCAGCGGGCCGAGATCGATCGGCTCGAACCGCGCGCGCGAAAGCTCCGCGTCCATCCGCGAGGCCTCGGCGATGTCGACGACCAGCCGGTCCAGCCGGCAGACGTCGTCGCGGATCACGTCGAGCATCCGCCGGCGCAGCGCCGGATCCTCGACCCGCTCGAGCGTCTCGATCGCCGAGCGCAGCGAGGCGAGGGGGTTCTTGAGCTCGTGGGTGACGTCGGCGGCGAAGGCGTCGGTGGCGTCGATCCGCTGCCTCAGGCTCTGCGTCATGTCGGCGAGCGCGCGGGCGAGCAGGCCGATCTCATCGCGCCGGTTGGGGAGGACCGGCACCGCGACCTCGCGGTCGCGCCCGAGCCGCACCCGGTGCGCGGCATAAGCGAGCCGCCGGAGCGGCGAGGCGATCGTCCGCGCCAGGAACCGGGAGAGCAGGATCGAGACGATCAGCGTCGCGGCGAGGATCAGCAGCAGATTGCCGCGCTCGGTGCGCACCGCGTGACGGACGTCGCGCGCGTTGATCGTCAGCAGCAGCACGCCGCTGGCGCCGTCGCCGATGCGGCGGGCGGTCGAAATAAACGGAGTGCCGTCCGGCGCCCGTCGCACGGCCGTCTCGAGCGCGCCGCTCCGCACCGCCGCCACCGCTTCCGGCGCGGCCGCCAGCGTGTCGTCCGCGGGCGGCACGTAGAGCGGCGGCCGCCTGGCGCCGACGATCGCGTCGAAGCCGTTGTCGAGCCAGCGGGCGACCTGGCGGTACCAGGGCTCGTCGGCCGGATCGCGAAAGCTGTAGGTCGGGGTCACGCCGATCCAGCTGTCCGCGGCGACGCGGCCGTCCGGGCCGTAGATGCGCAGCCGCGCCCGCGAATCCTGGCCGAGCCGGAGGAGCACCGGCTGGCGCGCTTCCGGCGGGATTGCGGTCAGCATATGCGCGATCATCTCGGTCTCGGAGCGGGCGCGATCGAGGCGCGCCTGGGTCAGGCTGGAGCGGAAGGAGTCGAGATAGAGGATCGAGCCGGCGAGGATCGCAACGGCGAAGACGTTGACGGCGAGGATGCGGTGGCGGAGCGAGATCCGCCGCGTCCAGCCCCAAAGCCTGGAGCCGAGGCGCCGGTCATTCCTCGCCAAAGCGGTACCCGACCCCGTAGAGCGTCTCGATCGCGCTGAAACTATTGTCGACGGCGCGGAACTTGCGCCGCATCCGCTTGATATGGCTGTCGATGGTGCGGTCGTCGACATAGATGTCGTCCTGATAGGCGACGTCCATCAGCTGGTTGCGCGACTTCACCACGCCGGGCCGCTGCGCCAGCGCCTCCAGGATCAGGAACTCGGTGACGGTGAGGGTCACGTCCCTGCCGTCCCAGCTCACCCTGTGCCGGGCCGGGTCCATCGCCAGCCGGCCGCGGACGATCTCGGCGGGCTCCGGCTCCTCTTCCGCGCCGGGCGCGCGGGCGCGCATCTCGGTCCGCCGCAGCACCGCGCGAATGCGGGCGAGCAACAGCCGCTGCGAGAAGGGCTTGGCGATATAATCGTCGGCGCCCATCGCCAGGCCGAGCGCTTCGTCCAGCTCCTCGTCCTTCGAAGTCAGGAAGATCACCGGGAAATCGTTCTTCTCGCGCAGCCGCCGCAGCAGCTCCATCCCATCCATCCGCGGCATCTTGATGTCGAGCACGGCGAGGTCGGGCGGATTGTCGGTCAACGCCCTCAGCGCCGCCTCGCCGTCCGAATAGAGGCGGGTGATGAAGCCTTCCGATTGCAGGGTCACCGAGAGCGAGCTCAGGATGTTGCGATCGTCGTCGACGAGGGCGATCGTTATCGACATGGGTTCCGCCTCGGCGCCATCGCCAGGCTCATATCCAAAGCCCGGAACGGCCGCAACAAAGGGCCGCCGCGAGCAATCCAATCTGACAGCGCTGTCTTTGACGGGGAGGCCGCGCTTCGATATGCGCCCCCGCATCCAGCGCCGCGTCCCCCCGCGGCGCCTGCCGCACATACAGGAGACGATCGTGCTGAACCGCGTGCCCGCGTTCGGGCTTGCCCATCAGGGCATCGACACTGATGCGACCCTCTACTGGAATCTCGAGGCCACCGCTCTCGTCGAGCAGGCGATCCGCAACGGCGAGGGCCTGCTCGCGAAGGACGGGCCGCTCGTCGTCAAGACCGGCAAGCACACCGGCCGCTCGGCCAAGGACAAGTTCATCGTCCGCGACGCCGAGACAGAGACCGAGATCTGGTGGGACAACAATGCGTCGATGAGCCCCACGCAGTTCGCGGCGCTGAAGGCGGACTTCCTCGCCGCGCTCGCCGGCAAGGAGACGCTCTACGTCCAGGATCTCTACGGCGGCTCGCAGCCGGAGCATCGCGTTCGCGTCCGCGTGGTCAACGAGCTTGCCTGGCATAGCCAGTTTATCCGCACCCTGCTCGTCCGCCCCGAGGCGGCGGCGCTCGCCGGCTTCGAGCCCGAGTTCACGATCGTCGACCTGCCGAGCTTCCGCGCCGATCCGGCCCGCCATGGTACCCGCTCGGAGACGGTGATCGCGGTGAACCTCAGCGAGCGGCTGATCCTGATCGGCGGCACGATGTATGCCGGCGAGATGAAGAAGTCGGTGTTCGGCATCCTCAACTATCTGCTGCCGCCGCGCGGCGTGATGCCGATGCACTGCTCGGCCAATATCGGTCCGGGCGGCGACACTGCGGTCTTCTTCGGGCTCAGCGGCACCGGTAAGACCACCCTCTCGGCCGACGCCAGCCGCACCCTGATCGGCGACGACGAGCATGGCTGGTCCGACAGCGCGGTCTTCAACTTCGAAGGCGGCTGCTACGCGAAGATGATCCGCCTCTCGCCCGAAGCGGAGCCGGAGATCTACGCGACCACGAAGCGCTTCGGCACCGTGCTCGAGAACGTGATGATCGATCCCGAGACGCGGGAGCTGGACCTCGACGATCCGAGCCTCGCCGAGAATACCCGCGGCGCCTATCCGATCGACTTCATCCCCAATTGCTCGACCGAGAATATGGGGCCGGTGCCGAAGAACGTGATCTTCCTCGCCGCCGACGCCTTCGGCGTGCTGCCGCCGATCGCGCGGCTGACGCCGGAGCAGGCGATGTATCATTTCCTCTCCGGCTACACCGCCAAAGTGGCCGGCACCGAGATCGGCGTCACCGAGCCCGAGGCGACCTTCTCGACCTGCTTCGGCGCGCCGTTCATGCCGCGCTTCCCCTGGGTCTACGGCAATCTGCTGAAGGAACGGATCGCCAAGGGGGGCGTCGCCTGCTGGCTGGTCAATACCGGCTGGACCGGCGGCAAATATGGCGTCGGCAGCCGCATGCCGATCAAGGCGACGCGCGCCCTGCTCAACGCCGCGCTCGACGGCTCGCTGCGCGACGTGGAATACCGCACCGATCCCAATTTCGGCTTCGCCGTGCCGGTCAGCGTGCCCGGCGTCGACAGCGCCATTCTCGATCCGCGCGGCACCTGGGCCGATCCGGCCGATTACGACGCGACCGCGGCGCGGCTGGTGACCCTGTTCACCAACAATTTCGCCAGGTTCGCCGACCATGTTGACCAGGCGGTGCGCGACGCCGCGCCGGCCATGGGCCGCTGGCAGAGCCAGCAGCAAGCGCAACCCCAACAGAAGGCCGAACCCGCCATCAGCGCCGCCTGACGCTTACCACAGCTCTCCATCAGGGAGCGTGCCGGCGAGGGCCGGCGCGCTCCCTTTTCTTTTGAGGACTATCGAGATGATCGAACATGCCCCGCGGCTCTGGCCGCACGACGCGGCGATCCGCGACACCGGCCGCCGCTTCCTGGCGCGGACCCTGCCCAAGCCCGAATGGACCCACGAGGCCCATCTTTCCACCTGCGCCTGGCTGATCCTGGAGCGGCCGGACATCGCGCCTGAGCGCGACCTTCCGGATCTCGTCCGCCGCTACAATGAAAACGTCGGCGGGGTGAACGATGCCACCCAGGGCTATCACGAGACGATCACCCAGGTCTTCATCGCCGCCGTCCGCGGCCATCTGGCGACGACGGAAGGGGAGGGCCTCAGCACGCGGATCAACGCGCTGCTGCAGGCGCCGGAGGGCCGCCGCGACTGGCCGCTGCATTTCTACAGCCGCGAGTTGCTCTTCTCACCGGAGGCACGGCTGGGATGGGTGGAGCCCGACCTGGCGCCGGTTCCTGACATCGGAACGTTGAGCCGCAGCATCGACTCCCCTCCCCAGAGGGGAGGGGCTGGGGGAGGGGGTTCGGCGGTCTGCGGCTGATTCCCAACGCCCGACACCCCCTCCCAACCCTCCCCCTCAAGGGGGAGGGCTTCAGGGGACCAAGGTGATCAGCGGCGGGCCTTTCTCGACGACATAGGTGGCGAGCTCGGAGGCGACGACGGTGCCGACATTGCGCACCTCATGGACCTGGCCGGCCGGGATGAAGAGGACCTGGCCCGGATTGAGCCGCACGGGCGGCTGGCCGTCGAGCCGATATTCGAGCGTGCCGCGCAGGATGAAGACGATCTCCTCGCCCGGATGGCGGTGGCGCGGCGCGATCGCGCCGGGGGCGAAGTCGACCCTTGTCTGGATCGCCTCGTGGCCGGCGACGCTGAGATCGTGCCGCTGCAGGTCGGTGCGCGCGATCGCCGGCGGCCGCGCCGCCGTAGGCCTCGCCGCGGGCGCCGTCGGGGCCGGAGTCTGCGCCGCGGCGGTCGGCGTGGGTGTTGGTGTGGCCGCCTGGGCGGCGGCCGGGAGCAGCAGCGCGGCAGATGCGAGCGAGCGTAACATTGCGGGCATCATGACCCTCCCCATTCCTGTCGGAAGCAGGGCCGAAGCTTGCCCCCGCCGCTCCGGACCGGTCAAGCCCGCCGACGCCCGGCGATATAGGCGTCGATGATCCGGCCGAGCACGACCAGTGGGACGTTGCCGCCGGTCACCAGCGCATCGTTGAAGCTGCGGAAATCGAAGCGCGGCCCGAGCGCCCGCCTGGCGCGGTCGCGCAGCCGGTTGATCTCGCTATGACCGACCTTGTAGCCGCAGGCCTGGCCCGGCCAGGAGCAATAGCGGTCGACCTCGCGCTCGACGTCGCCCCGCGGCGAGCCATTTGTGGTCGCGAACCAGTCGATCGCATGGTCGCGGGTCCAGCGTTTGGCATGAAGGCCGGTGTCGACCACCAGCCGGCAGGCGCGGAAGGCGATCGACTGCAGATAGCCGAGCCGGCCGAGCGGATCGCCCTCGTAGCAGCCGAGCTCGTCGCCGAGCTGCTCGGCATAGAGCGCCCAGCCTTCCGAATAGGCGTTGAAGGCGAGCAGGGAGCGGACCAAAGGCAGCCGGTAGGTATATTCGCCCTGCCAGACATGGCCGGGAATGCCCTCGTGATAGGAGAGGGTGGAAAGGCCGAAGCGCGGCTCGGTCGTGGTGTCGTGCAGGTTCACGTAGAGATTGCCCGGCACCGTCCCGTCGATCGTGCCCGGCCCGGCATAGGCGCCCGGCGCGCCGATCTCGATCTCGGGCGGCACCCTTTTCACGATCAGATTGCCGCGCACCAGGGTCGCGAAGGCGCGCGGCAGGCGGGTGCGCATGTCGTCGATGCGGCTGCGCATGTAATCGAGCAATTGCTGGCGGCCGGCGTCGGTGTTCGGGAAGAGCTGGGCGGGATCGCGGCCGAGCGCGGTCATCCGCTCGCCGACCGTGCCGCGGGTCAGGCCCCGGCGGCGCAGGATCGCATCCATCTCGGCCTGGAGCGCGTGGAGCTGCTCCAGCCCCTGTGCATGGACCTCGTCCGGTGTGCGGGTGGTCGTCGTCCCCGCCTTCAGCGCCCAGGCATAATAAGCATCGCCGTGCGGCAGCTTCCAGACGCCGGCATCCGACGTCGCATGCGCCCGCTGGCGGGCGAGCTCGGCGATCTGGCGGTCCATCGCCGGCGCGACCTTCTCGGCGACCAAAGCCTCGGCGCGGCGGCCGAAATTGCCGGGCATCGAGGCGGTGCGGTGCGCGAGCGAGGTGACCAGGCCCCATTCGGCGATCGGCGCGGCCCGCACCGCGCGCTGCTGCCGCAGCGCCTTGTCGAGCAGGAAATCGGGCGCGACCACGCCGATCGAGGCATCGTGCGCCAGCCGCCCGGTCTCGCCGTCCAGCGCCGCCGCATAGGCTTCGAGCCGGACGAGATAGGCCTCGGCATCGGCCGGGTTCTCGACCTTGTGGTTGGAATCGAGCGTGTCCGGGATCTCGACGAAGGCGCCGACATTCTGCGCCACCGCATAAGGCGAGTTGCGATAGGACCAGTTCTGGTTGAGCACCGCCACGTCGCCGAACGGGAAGGCGAAGCCCTCGACCGCGGTCTCGTGCGCGGTGCGGACCACGTCGAGGTCGATCCGCGCGGCCGGCGAGAGCGGCGCCGGATCGATCGTCCGCAGCCGCGCGACCCGCTCCGCCGCCTGCCGCGCCAGCGCCTGCTGCCCGGCGGCGGAGCGGTCGGTCAGCCGCGACTTCAGCGCCGCGCGGGCGCCGGTGTCGAGCCCGAGATTGCTGGCATTCTCCGGATAATCGCCGAGCAGTTCCTCGGCGACTTGGGCGAGCGCCGCCTCCGTCGCGGCATCGGCCGGCGCGGCGCGCTGCAAGGCGAAGACCGGGAGGGGGGCGAGCGCAGTGAGCGCGCTCGCGCCGAGCAGGAAGTCGCGACGGTCGATCAAGGTCTGTCTCCGGACGGAAGGATCGGCTTTCGCTCTGCCCGCCCGCGGCGGGGTGCGCAATGGGTCAGCCGCGATAGCGCAAGGCGTCGACCAGCAGGGCGAAGGCGGGCGATTGCTGGCGCCGGCTCGGATAATAGAGATGATAGCCGGGGAAGGGCGGGCACCAATCCTCGAGCACCCGGACGAGGGCGCCCGCCGCCGTGTCGGCGGCGACATGATCGTCGGGCAGGAAGGCGATGCCGAGGCCGGCGCACGCCGCCTGCCGCGCCAAGGCGATGTCGTTGACGACGAGCTGGCCTTCGACCCGGACCTGCAGCTCCCGGCCGTCTTTCTCGAACTCCCAGGCATAGAGGCCGCCGAGCGTCGGGAAGCGCAGGTTGATGCAATTGTGCCGGGCGAGGTCCTGCGGCGTCTCCGGCCGGGGATGCGCCGCGAAATAAGCGGGCGAGGCGACCGCCGCCATGCTGAGCTCCGGCCCGATCCGGACCGAGATCATGTCGCGCGCGACCTGCTCGCCGAGCCTGATCCCGGCATCGAAGCGCTCGGCGACGATGTCGCGGAGCGCAATGTCCACGGAGATCTCGACGTTCAGGTCCGGATAGTCGGGCAGCAGCTTCGCCACCGCCGGCGCTAGGATCGTCTCGGCGGCATGGTCGCCGCTGGTGATGCGGATCGTGCCGGCCGGCTTGTCGCGCAAGGCGCTCAGAGCCGTGAGCCCGGCCTGGATTTCGTCGAAATGCGGCCCGACCGTCCCGAGCAGCCGCTCGCCCGCTTCGGTCGGCGCGACGCTGCGCGTCGTGCGGGTCAGCAGCCGCATGCCGATCCTCTCCTCGAGCCCGCGGATCGTGTGGCTGAGCGCCGAGGGAGAGACGCCGAGCTGCGCGGCGGCACGGGTGAAGCTCCGCTCCCGCGCCACGGCGAGGAACGCGACCAGGTCGCTCATCGTGTCGCGCGGCATTATTGAATCCTGCTCAAGAGTTCATGCGCATTTTAGCTGCTAATCGAATGTGGGCCCAGCTTCTATCTGGGCGTCGACGCGAGAACGTTCGCGACATCCATCCCGCTTCGGCGTCGCACCGTCCTAACCGGACAAGGGCGCGGATGCAGATGGTCGCGACGCGCGTTCCCGCCGGAATCGGCAGCTGCAGACTGGAGGACATCACGTGACAGACGAGCCCGTTCGGACCCGGTCGCCGTTCGGCGACATCGCCCCGGCCCTCGGGGAAATCACCGACGAGGTGCTGTTCGGCAATGTCTGGGAGCGTCCCGGTCTCTCGCCCCGCGATCGCAGCCTCGTCACCGTCGCCAGCCTGATCTCGCTCTACCGCACCAACGAGCTGCCGTTCCACCTGAAGCGGGCGCTCGCGAACGGCGTGACCCGCGACGAGCTCGCGGAGATCGTCACCCATCTCGCTTTCTATTCCGGCTGGCCGACCGCCAGCACCGCGATCGGCATCCTGCGCGCCATCTTCGCAGAGATGCCGGCCCCCGATGCACAGGGAGAATGAACATGAAGACACGCAAGCTCGGCCGCAACGGCCCCGAGGTTTCCGCCCTGGGGCTCGGCTGCATGGGCATCAGCTTCAGCTATGCCACCAAGCTGTCGAAGGAAGATGGCGTTTCGCTGATCCGCGCCGCCTATGAGCGCGGGGTCACCTTCTTCGACACGGCCGAGGTCTATGGGCCGTTCGAGAATGAGGAAGTGGTCGGCGAGGCACTCGCGCCGTTCCGAGACCAGGTGGTGATCGCAACGAAGTTCGGCTTCGACATCGATCCCGCGACCGGCGAGAATCGCGGCATCAGCAGCCGGCCTGAGCGTATCCGCCAGGCCGTCGAAGGCTCACTGCGGCGGCTCGGCGTCGAGACGATCGACCTGCTCTACCAGCACCGGGTCGATCCGAGCGTGCCGATCGAGGATGTCGCCAGCACCGTCCGCGACCTGATCGCCGAGGGCAAGGTGAAGCATTTCGGCCTTTCCGAGCCCGGCGTGCAGACGCTCCGCCGCGCCCATGAGGTGCAGCCGGTCGCCGCAGTCCAGAACGAATATTCGCTCTGGTGGCGCGCGCCGGAGACGAACGGCATCCTCGACGCCTGCGACCAGCTCG
>JAFAZM010000210.1 GCA_019239785.1 Sphingomonadaceae bacterium | reverse complement strand
GACCGGATCGTCGGGGTGCAGACGCCGGGCGGCTGCGGCGCGCTCCGTCTTGGCGCCGAATTGATCGTCCGCGCCGACCCCAATGCCCGCATCTTCGTCGGCACCCCGACCTGGCCCAATCACGAGCCGCTGATCGGCGAGGCCGGGGTCGAGATGGTCGATTATCCTTATTATGCCCGCGACAGCCGGATGATCTGCTTCGACCGGATGATGGATGCCTTGAACGGCGCGCGGGCCGGCGATCTCGTCCTACTCCACGGCTGCTGCCACAATCCGACCGGCGCCGATCTCGACCCGGACCAGTGGCGCGCCGTCGCCGATCTCGTCGCCCGCAACGGCCTCATCCCCTATGTCGATCTGGCCTATCAGGGGCTCGGCAACGGCCTGGAGGCCGATGCGCAAGGGGCGCGGCTGGTGGTGGAGGCGGCGGAGCAGGCTTTGGTCGCGCAGAGCTGCGACAAGAATTTCGGCTGCTATCGCGACCGGCTCGGCTCCCTGTTCGTGAAGATGCCGAGCGCCGAGGGCGCTTCCGTCGTGATGGGCAATCTGCTCGCGCTGGCGCGGACCATGTGGTCGATGCCGCCCGACCATATGGCGGCGGTGGTGCACATCATCCTCGACGACGAGAAGCTGCGCGTCGACTGGCGGAGCGAGCTCGATTCGATGTGCGCCCGCATCCGGCAGCTGCGGGCGCGGCTCGCCGCCTTCGATCCGCGGCTCGCCTATATCGACGGGCAGAACGGCATGTTCTCGATGCTGCCCTTGAGCCCCGAGCAGGTGCTGGCGCTGCGCAAGGCGCACGGCATCTACATGGCCGGCTCCGGCCGCTTCAACGTGGTCGGCCTCTCCGACGACAATGTCGATTCCTTCGCGGCGGCGGTGGTGGAGCAGCTCGATGGCTGACGCCCCGGTGCGCGAGCGCAAGGGCAAGGCGGCGAAGGCCGCCAGGCCGGCGGGAGAGCCCGACTTCAGCTGGCGGGACATCGCCTATCACGTCCAGCTCAGCCGCGAGCTCGACCGGCTCGAGGAAGAGGAGCTCGTCCCGCAGCGCAAGATCCTCTACCAGTTCAGCGCCCGCGGCCACGACATGGCGCAGGTCATGCTCGGCTCCAGGCTCAATCATCGCCACGACGCCGCCTGCGGCTATTACCGCTCGCGGCCCCTGCTGCTCGCGCTTGGGGTGCCGGTCGCCGATGCGCTCGGCTCCTCGATGGCCCGGGAAGGCGGCTATTCGGACGGGCGCGACATCGGCGCGGTGTTCAACTATCCCAATCCGGGCGGCACCCCGGCATTGCCGATGTGTGGCGGCGTCGGCGCCCAATATACGCCGACCGCCGGCTGGGCGCAGGCGATCCGCTATCATCGCGATGTGCTCGGCGACCCCTCCTATGACGGGGCGATCGCGGTCGTGCTCGGCGGCGACGCCTCCTGCGCGACCAATGGCTTCTGGTCGGCCCTCACCATCGCGACGACGCAGAAATTGCCGATGCTCTTCTACGTCGAGGACAATCAATACGGCATCTCGGTGCCGTCGAGCTTCCAGACGCCCGGCGGCGACATCGCCAGGAACCTGGCGAGCTTTTCCGGCCTGCACGTCCTCTCCGGCGACGGCACCGATCCCGAGGAAGCGGCCCGGCTGATCGACGAAGCGGTGGCGCATGCGCGGAGCGGGCAGGGGCCGGCGCTGCTGCGCCTGACCGTGCCGCGGCTCCAGGGCCACTCCTACCAGGACACGCAGACCTACAAGAGCGACGCGTTCGTGGCGTCGGAATGGGCGCGCGATCCGCTGCCGCGGCTGCGCGCATTCGTCGGGGAGGCGCTCTGGGCCGAGACCGGCGAGGAGGCACGCGCCGCCGTCGCCGAGGCGCGCGCCGAGGCCGAGGCGCGCCAGGTCTCCGATCCGGAGCGCGTCCTCAGCCACGTCCATTTCGACGGCGAGATGCAGCAGCGCGGCGGGCAGTGGACCAAAGGCTACAGGGCGCCGCCGTCGACCGAGACGGCGCGGCCGGAAGGCCAGCGGATCAACATGGTCACCGCGATCCGCCGCACGCTCGACCATGAGCTCGAGATCAACAAGCGCGTGCTGCTGTTCGGCGAGGATATCGGCGCCAAGGGCGGCGTCCATGCGGTCACGCTCGGCCTGCAGGAGAAGCATGGGCACGAGCGCGTCTTCGATACCAGCCTTTCCGAGGAGGGGATCGTCGGCCGCGCCGTCGGCATGGCGCTCGCGGGCCTGATGCCGGTGCCCGAAATCCAGTTCCGCAAATATGCCGAGCCGGCGCTCGAGCAGATCAACGATTGCGGGACGATGCGCTGGCGCACCAACAACCGCTTCGCCGCGCCGATGGTGCTGCGGATGCCGATCGGCTTCTTCAAGTGCGGCGATCCCTGGCACAGCCAGACCAACGAGGTGCAGTTCATCCACAATCCCGGCTGGCTGGTCGCTGCGCCTTCCAATGCCGAGGATGCGGTCGGCCTGCTCCGCTCGGCGCTGCGCGGCAACGATCCGGTGATCTTTTTCGAGCATCGGGCGATGCTCGACGATGCTTGGGCGCGGCGGCCCTATCCGGGCGACGACTACGTCCTGCCGTTCGGCCGCGCCAAGAAGGTGCGGCAGGGGGACGAGATCACCATCGTCACCTGGGGCGCGATGGTGCCGCGCTGCGAGGCCGCAGCGGAAGGCTTTTCGGCCGACGTGATCGACCTGCGCACGCTCATGCCGTGGGACAGGGAGACGGTGCTGGACTCTGTCCGTCGGACGCGCCGCTGCCTGATCGTCCACGAGGATCTGCGCACTGGCGGCTTCGGCGCGGAGATCGCGGCGGTGGTGGCGGGCGAAGCCTTCCTCGATCTCGACGCGCCGGTGGCGAGGGTGACGATGCCCGACATCCCTAGCCCGCATAATCCGGTGCTGCTCAACTGGGCGGTACCGAGCGTGGAAGCGATTC
>JAFAZM010000173.1 GCA_019239785.1 Sphingomonadaceae bacterium | reverse complement strand
GAGCTGGTGCAGACCGAGGATCTCGGCCGGGTCTTCTCGACGCGGCCGCTCGCCTACCAGGCCAGGCATGAGAATGCGCGGCGCTGGCTGAGCCTCGACCTGCTCGCGGGCCGGGTCGTGCCCGGCCACGAGCTGTACCACTTCCTGGTCGATGCCGGCATCGGCGAGGCGGAGCTGGCGGCGTTCGCGGACGGCGCCGCGGCGCCGGATCTGATCGGCATCAACCATTATCTGACCAGCGACCGCTTCCTCGATCATCGCCTCGGCCTCTATCCGGAGCTGGCCCCCGGCGGGAACGGCCGCGACCGCTATGTCGATGCGGAGGCGGTGCGGGTGCCGCGGCTCGGCCGGGAGGTCGGCCTCGGCCCAAGGCTGCGCGAGGCCTGGGTGCGCTACCAAATCCCGCTCGCGGTGACCGAGGTCCATCACGGCTGCACGCGCGAGGAGCAATTGCGCTGGTTCGCCGACGCCTGGGAGACGGCGCGGGCGCTCCGCGCCGAGGGCGTGGAGCTGCGCGCGCTGACGCTCTGGGCCCTGTTCGGCAATGTCGACTGGCGCTCCCTGATCACCCGCGAGGAGGGCGCCTACGATCCCGGCGCGTTCGACATAAGGGCGCCGGCGCCGCGCCCGACCGCGCTCGCCAAGGCGGCCGCCGCCTATGCGCGCGGCAAGCCGTTCGACCATCCGGTGCTGAGCACGCCGGGCTGGTGGCGCCGCCGCGGCCACAGCTATGGCTGGTGCGCGCAGCGGACGTCGCCCGCAAAGGAGGGTCGGCCGCTGCTGATCACCGGCGCGACCGGCACGCTCGGCGGGGCGCTGGCGCGCATCGCCAATCATCGCGGCCTGCCCGCGCGGTTGACCGGCCGCGCCGAGCTGGACCTCGGCGACGAGCGCTCGATCGCCGAGGCGATCGCACGGGTGCGGCCCTGGGCGGTCGTCAATGCGGCGGGCTATGTCCGCACCGCCGATGCCGAGCGCGAGCCCGAGGCCTGCATGGCCGCCAATGCGACCGGCGCCGGGCGGCTCGCCCGCGCCGCGGCGGCGCACGGCCTCCCGTTCGTCACCTTCTCCTCGGACCTGGTCTTCGACGGCCTCCACGGCCGGCCCTATGGCGAGTCCGACCGGCCGGGCCCGGCCTGCGTCTACGGTCATTCCAAGCTTTCCGCCGAGCGGCTGACGGGGGCGGCCGGGGGCGAGGCGCTGATCGTCCGCACCGCCGCCTTCTTCGGCCCTTGGGACCGCTACAATTTCGCCTGGGCGGTGCTGGAGGCGCTGCGCCGGGGCGAGCCGGTCAGCGCCTCCGCGACGGAGATCGTCAGCCCGACCTTCGTGCCCGACCTCTGCCATGCGGTGCTCGACCTGCTGATCGACGGGGAGACCGGCATCTGGCACCTCGCCAACCGGGGCGCGCTCAGCTGGTTCGACTTCGCCCGGACGATCGCCGAGGGCGCCGGGCTCGACGCCAGCCTCATCTTCGCGCGCGAGATGCGTCCGCTCCGCAACACCGCCCTGGTCAGCGAGCGCGGCATGCTGCTGCGCCCGCTGGACCAGGCGATCGCGTCCTATCTGGACGATGTCGGGGCTGGAGGAGCGCGAACGGTCTCACCCGATGGCGCGGACATCGCAGCGGAAGAGGAAGCGAGCCCGGTCGAGCCGGTCCAGGCGGAAGCCGAGCTGGTCTAGGCTGTAGCGACGTTGGTGCGGCGAAGCCCTCTCCCCAAGGGGGAGAGGGGAAAGAGGGGATCTCGACCTTTGAACGTCGATACCGTCCGCGCCGCGGAGTTTACTCCGCCGCCTGGATCAGGATCTGCCCCCGGCCGCCGGCAAGCGCCCGCCGCTGGCTGAGCTTGCGGTGGGCGGCGAGCGCCTGGCCGACCACCTGGTCCATATTGTAATAGCGGTAGGTGCCGAGCCGGCCGACGAAGGTGACGTCGTCGCGGCCGAGCGCGAGCGCCTCGTAGCGCTTGAACAGGGCCTGATTCTCCGCCCGCGGGATCGGATAATAAGGATCGCCCTCGTCGCTCGAATATTCGTAGGTGATGCTGGTACGCCGGTTCCGCTGCCCGGTCAGATGCTTGTATTCGGTGACGCGCGTGTAGGGCACCGACGGGTCGGGATAGTTGACCACGGCGACCGGCTGGTGCTGCTCGGTCTCCAGCGTGCGATGGTCGAAGCGCAGGCTCCGATAGGGCAGCCTGCCGTAGCAATGGCCGAAATATTCGTCGATCGGCCCGGTATAGACGACATGGCCGGCCTCGACCTCGTCGGCGATCTCGGCAAAGTCGGTGCTGAGCAGCACGTCGATCAGCGGGTGGTCGAGCATCCGGTTGAACATCGCCGTATAGCCCTGGGCCGGCATGATCTGGTGCTTGTCGCCGAAATAGCGGTCGTCGGTGTTGGTGCGGGTCGGGATCCGCGCGGTGACCGATTTGTCGAGCCCGCTCGGGTCGATCCCCCATTGCTTGCGCGTATAGCCCTGGAAGAAGAGCTCGTAGAGCTCGCGGCCGACCGCCGAGACGACGACGTCCTCGGAGGTCCTGATCTCGCCGACCGGCTCCGCGCGCGCCGCGAGATAGGCGGCGGCCTGCTCGTCGGACGAGAGGTCGAGGCCGAACAATCTGTTCAGCGTCGTCCGGTTGATCGGGATCGGCACCAGCTGGCCGCGCACCTGCGCGAGCACGCGATGCTCGTAGGGCCGCCAGGCGGTGAACTGGGAGAGATGGCGGACGATCTCGTCCGAATTGGTGTGGAAGATGTGCGGCCCATATTGGTGGATCAGCAGGCCCGCATCGTCGAGCCGGTCATAGGCATTGCCGGCGATATGGTCGCGCTTGTCGACGACCAGGACGTGGGCGCCGTCCTGGCTCGCAAGCCGTTCGGCGATCACCGCGCCGGCGAAGCCGGCGCCGACGACGAGATAGTCATAGGGCTTCCTGGTGCGGGCGATGATCGCCGGCGACTCCTGGACCGGGCTCAGCACGTCGCGGATCAGGCCCGCCATGCGGGCGGCGGTGATGTCCCAGCTGAGATGGGCCAGCTTGGCGTCGGCGTCGGCGAGCCAGTCGCCCGGACCCTGCGAGAGGGCCAGCGCCCGCTCGCAGGACGCGATGAAGGCCTGGGCGCCGGCCGCGATCTCGACCGCCTCCAGGTCGCCATAATGGCGGATCACGTCGGCGATCGGGGTCGAGACGACCGGGCAGCCGCCGCACAGATATTCGGGCGTCTTGGTCGGCGAGATGAAGCGGGTGGAGTCGTTGATCGCGAACGGCATCAGGGCGACGTCCCAGCCGGCCAGATAGGCGGGCAGCTCCGCATAGGAGCGGCCGCCGAGATAATGGAGGTTCGGCCGCTGCGGCAACTCGGCCGGATCGATCTTCACCACCGGGCCGACCATCGCGATCGCCCATTCCGGATGGGCGTCGGCGAGCGCGCCGAGCAGGTCCAGGTCCATCCGTTCGTCGATCACGCCGTAGAAGCCAAAGCAGGGCCGGCCGAGCGCCGCCTGGTCCGCCGGCAGCGCGATGTCGCCGCGGGCCTGGCGGAAATGCGCCTGGTCGACGCTCGAGGGGAAGGCGTGGACATTGTGGTGCCGCCCGCGCTTCGCCTCGTAGAGGCTGTAGCCGCCGGTGAAGACGACGTCCGCATCGTCGAGCAATTGCTGCTCGAGCGGCAGCAATTCGGGCGGCGCGAAGCGGAAATTGGCGAGCTCGTCCATGCAGTCGTAGACGATGCAGGACGCCTCGACGTGCCGCGTGAAGGGCAGCATCATCGGCGTGTAATACCAGCGGACGAACGGCCCCTGCTCGCCGGCGAGGAAGGAATCGAGCAGCGCCTTCAGGGTGGCGCCGCGCGACTCCTCCGGCAGATCCTCGGGCAAGGACGGCGTCACCACGACGACGCCGGTCTCGGCGCAGGTGCGCACGCCGAGCGCCGGCTCGCAGCCGGCGAGCGCCGGCTCGGGCTCCTCCCAATAGACGGTGCGCTGCGCCTTCGCGAAGCGGCTCATCAGGTGCTGGGGCCGCTGGAACACGAAATTCCATCTGAGATGAGAGAAGCAGAGGAGGGTGTGGCGATTCGAGAAGGCAAACGAGCGCCCTTCCGGCGCGGACGCGTCGGTCATGTTCTGCAAGATGGAAATCCCTGAATAGGTAAGGTAATTCAATAACGTCGCCGAAATGCCGCCGGTTCCACGACGCCGCCAGAATGATGTTGATCCAAATTAGCGCGGATCGCCCGCACGGAACCGGTGGGCCGTCAAATGATTGAAAAACGGGGCGGCCGGCGGCCGCGGCGTTGGAGAATTGTGCTTTATGATGATGATCGAGACCGAGCTCAGGCAAAGCCCGATCCATGGCATCGGCGTGTTCCTGCTCGAGCCGGTGAAGGAGGGCCAGTTGATCTGGCGCTTCGATTCGCGGATCGACCGGGTCTATTCGCAGGCGGAGCTCGGCTCATTGCCGCCGCTGATGCAGCGTTACCTGCGCATCTATTCGACCTGGCACGAGGGGCTGCAGCTCTGGGTGCTGTGCGGCGACAATGGCCGCCATTTCAACCATAGCGACACGCCGAACACGATCTCCGACGGAGTGGGCTTCGGCGACGACGTCGCCGCGCGCGACCTCCCCGCCGGCATAGAGCTGACCACCGATTATACGACGATCTGCGATGCGATGCGCTCGAACGGCATGACCTTCGAGCATCCCGGCCTTTCAGCCAAGCAGCCCCATCTGCTCGACGCGTGACCAATCGCCGGCGACGAGGCGGTCGCCAATGTCGCGCCGGTAGCGCAGGTTCGGGATCAGGATCGGCGCGGCGCGGGCATAGGCGGCCGCCTGCGCCTCCGCGATCGTCGGCCCGGTGCCGGTGACCACCATCGTCCAGCCGTAGAGGCCGCTGGTGACGAGCCGGCCGTCCGTCAGCCCCATCTCGGCGAAATGGAGGTTGCGCCGGTCCTCCTCGTCGAGCCGGTCGGGAAGCAGGATCGGCAGGCCGACCGGCTCGTCCACCTCGTCGCGGGTGTAGGGGAAGGGCGGCGTGGTCAGGACGATTCCGACGGAGAAGCCCGGCGCGGCCGCGAACGATTCGCCTTCGCCGGAGGCCATCATCCGCAGCAGCTCCGCCCAAGGCGTCAGCTGCAGCGGGCTCAGCACGGCGAAGCCCGGACAGCCGAAGCGGCAGGTGAATTCGAGCGGCCAGATCCCCGCCTCGTTCACGATCGTGTTGAGGTTTATATAGCCGACATGGCCGGCGTCGCGCAGCAATGGCGCGATCGGGGCGAGCGTGCGTTCGAAGAAGCGGCGGCTGCGGTCGAAGGTGGCGACGGTGCCCATCTCGCCGGTCAGCTCGCCCATGTCGCCGGCGAAGAAGCGCTTATGCTCCCAGTCGAGGCAGGCGGGGCCGAGAAAATCCCTGCCGTTGAAGTAGGCGCCGACGCCCATCTCGACGCCTTCGACATGGTCCATCAGCACGAACTCGGTCGGCCTGCCGCCGCGGGCGCGCAGCCGCGCCTCCAGCATCGCGAGCACGTCGCTGCCGTCGGCGCGCTGGCCGACATAATTGTCGTTCGCGTTGAAGCCGTGGCCGCTGAACTTGAGCACGTAGCGCCCCGGCCGTCCGGCGAGATAGTCGGCCGCGCCGCGCGCGTCGGTGAAGCGCTCGGTTCTCGCGGTCTGCAGGCCGAGCCCGGCGAGCGCCTGCTGCGCGAAGGCGCGGTCATTCTCCAGCCGGTCGCCGCCCGCGCTGCCGCCGACCACGTTGAAGCCGTCGCGGCGCAATTCGTCCTGCAGCGCGCCGAAGCCTTCGGAGACGGCCTCGAACAGGATGATGCCGTCCGGGCCGGCGTCGCGGATCCAGTCGAGCTCGGCGCGCCAGTCCTCAGTCCGCGGCACGAGGCCGGCCAAGGTCCCCTGCGCCTTCTCCCAGCTCACTTCGAGCTTCACCTCGTGGCCGCCCTCCTGCAGCCGCAGATAAAGCGCGGCCAGGTCGCAAGTCTCGGTGACGGCAAGGAAACGCATGCGCCGACAATGGGCGGAGGGCGGGCGCCTTGCCAAGCCCGGCCGGAAGAGTTGAACCGAATCGGGGTAAAGGTCGTTACGCTACGGCAAAGAACAAGAAGGAGCCGTCCATGGTTACGATCCTCATCATCATCCTCGTCCTGATTCTCCTCGGGTCGCTGCCCACCTGGGGCTACAGCCGCGGCTGGGGCTACGGCCCGTCGGGCGGTCTGGGCCTCATCGTCATCATCCTGGTCATCCTGCTGCTGATGGGCAGGATCTAAGCCCGGCCGCGGCGGGCGTCCCCAGGGTTCGTCCGCCGCGTCCCGCCGGCCTCCGTCGACTTCATCGGTCGCCTGCCGCGGCTTTGCTGCCGGCCAAGGCGTTGAAGCCGATCGCCGCGATCGCGACGGCGGCGCAGGCGGCGAGCAGGCCGTAATAGCTCGTCGTCCCTACGCAGGGAGAGGCGGCGACCATCCATACCGGAACGCAGCCGGCCTCCGCCTTGCCCGAGGCGAGGAAGACGATCACGCCGATCAGCCCGGCAAGCGCCGCGACCAGCACCGCCCAGGGCGTCGTGCGCCGGAAGCTTTCGACCCGCGCGAGCCGCGGCGACAGCAGGTGCACCGACAGCACCGCCAGGAAATAGGCCGCCCCGGCGACGACGAAGAGCGGCTTATAGGTGCCGAGCCGGTCGAGCACGTCCCCGGCATATTTGGACATCAGCGCACCGCCGATCGCGCCGACGGTGCCGCCGATGCCGATCACCGCCCCGACCGCGAAACGCGGGAAGGTGTCCGAGGGCAGGGTATAGAGATTGGCCGAGAAGCCCTGGTGCGCGGCGGCGGCGAGACCGATGATCGCGACGCTCGCCCACAGATTGGGCACCGAGGTCGCGAACACCACCGGCAACACGCAGAAGGCGCAGATCAGCATGGTCAGCTTGCGCGCCTTGTTGACGCTCATCCCCGCCTTCATGAACCGCCCCGACAGCCAACCGCCGGCGACGCTGCCGAGGTCCGAGATCAGGTAGATGGCGCCGAGCGCAAGCGCCGCGGTCGGCGTCGACCAGGTCTTGAGATCGAGATGATATTGGCTGCCGAGATAGCCGGGCAGCCAGAACAGGTAGAACCACCAGATCGGATCGATGAAGAATTTGCCGAGCGCGAAGGCCCAGGTCTCGCGCTGGGCGAGCAGCCGCAGCCACAGGCCTGGCGTCCGCACCTCCGGGTCGGCGGCATCCTGGCTGATATAAGCGAGCTCGGCCTCGCCGACCCGAGCATGTCCGGCGGGATCGTCGCGATACATTGCGAGCCAGGCGAGCAGCCAGAGCAGGCCGAAGATGCCGGTGAGGATGAAGGTCATCCGCCAGCCGACCAGAGGCACCATCAGGAAGCAGAGCAGGGGTGCGGCGATCGCGCCGACATTGGAGCCGGCATTGAACAGGCCGATCGCGAAGGCGCGTTCCTTCTGCGGGAACCACACGGCCACCGATTTGACCCCGGCCGGGAAATTGCCGGATTCGCCGATGCCGAGGCCGAAGCGGGCGAGCGCGAACTGGGTGACGCTGTAGGCGCCGCCATGGGCCATATGGGCGATCGTCCAGATCACCACCGCGGCGGCATAGCCGAGCCGCGCGCCGATCGCGTCGACCACCTTGCCGAAGCCGAGATAGCCGATCGCATAGGCGACCTGGAACCAGACGACGATGTCGGCATAGGTCCGCTCGTCCATATGGAGCGCGGGATCCTCCATCATGATCGGCTTCAGGAGGCCGATCATCTGGCGGTCGACATAGTTGATCGCGGTCGCGGCGAAGAGCAGGCCGACGATCACCCAGCGATAGCGGCCCACCCGCTCGGCCGCGCGCTTCATGATCGCATTCGCGTCGTCCGCCATCTCGTCCCCCCTTATCGGGTCCTTTTGTCCGGACCCTCTATTCCGGCGCGGCGGCGACCAGGCGGCAGGAGAGGGACAGGCCTTCCCTGAACCGGGCCTCGACGAGCTGGCCCGGCCGGGCACGGTGCACGCCGGTGACGGCGCCGCTGGAAATCCACTGGCCGGGCTCGAGTTCTATGCCGCGCCGCGCCATGGATTCAAACAGGAAGCGTGCGGCGCCGATCGCGCCGTCGGGAAAATCCGCCGCCCGGCCGGTGCCGACCTCGACGCCGTCCATCCGGGTCTCGACCGTCCATTGCTCGAAGCCGCTCGATCGCCAGTCGGGCACCTCGGCCCCGATCAGCAGCCCGTTATTGTTGCCGAAGTCGGAGACGATCGCGATCGGGCCGAGCTCGTTGATCGCGCCCAGAGGCGAGCTCGCAATCTCGATCCCGACATGGACGGCGCCGATCAGGTCCGCCGCCTCATCGAGCGTGAACGCGGCCTTGCCGGCGGGCGGCGCGCCGCCGACGCGGAGCAGGAACTCGGATTCGCCGGCGGCGAAGCCTTCGGCGAAGACCGGCATCTCGGAGGGGGCGCCGTCCGGCGGCGCGGCGTCGGTGCGCGCGAAGATCGGGCCGCCGATACGATCGGTGCCGAACAGGTCGGAGAGCGGCGGGTGGACGCGGCCGACCTTCCAGCCGATCACCTTCCGCCCCCAGCGGGCGATCGCCTCGTCCTGGATCGCATAGGCCTCGTCGAGCGTCGCCGGGAAATCGCCGGGATAGGCTTCGAGCCCCGCGGCCGCCCGGCGCGCGGCGAGGAATCGGCCGGCAATCCGGCTGGTGTCGCTGGTCAGGCTCAATCCGCTCTCCAAGAACCTTTTGCGCTTACTAACGGAAACCGGTGTCATAAGCAACCGCCGCGGCACGGCTTGTGACATTTGGTCACCGGTGTCAGAGTGGCGCCGCCGGCCGCTACGGCGGCCGCGAGCTTTGGGAGCGAGCGGATTTGAACGCGAAGAGCGGCCAGGCAAAAGGGGGGCGCAAGCCGACGATCAACGACGTCGCGCGCCTTGCCGGCGTCTCCAAGAAGACGGTGAGCCGGGTGATCAACCGCTCGCCTTTGCTCAACGACGAGACCCGCGAGCGGGTGGAGAAGGTGATAAGGGAGCTCGACTACACGCCCAATCCGCAGGCGCGCGCGCTGGCGCTCCGGCGCAACTTCCTGGTCGGCCTGATCCACGACAATCCGAACGCCCAGATGGTGCTCAACATGCAGCAGGGCATATTGGAGGCGCTGCAGGGCACCGAGTTCGAGATGGTGGTCCGGCCGGTCGATCGGAACAGCTCGATGATGCTCGAGGACGTGCGCCATTTCCTCGAGCGGCAGCGGCTGTTCGGTGTGGTCATCCTGCCGCCGATCAGCGAGAACGACGCGCTCGCCAGGCTCTGCGACGAGGTCGGCTGCCGCTACGTCCGGATGGGCTCGGCCCAGCTCGACGATGCCGCGCACATGGTCGCCTCGAACGACCGCGAGGTGGTGCGCGAGGCGACCCAGCATCTGATCGCGCAGGGCCACCGGCTGATCGGCCTGATCGAGGGGCCGGACGGCTTCCGCTCGGCGCGGGAGCGGCGGCTCGGCTTCGAGGATGCGCTGAAGGCGGCCGGCCTGACCCTGCCGCGCAGCCTGATCGCCGGCGGTAATTACACGTTCGAGACCGGAGTGACCGCGGCCAACCGGCTGCTCGACCTGTCGCCGCGGCCGACCGCGATCTTCGCGAGCAACGACGAGATGGCGGCCGGCATCGTCTTCGCGGCGCGCGAGCGCGGCATCGCGATCCCGGAGGAGCTGTCGGTGATCGGCTTCGACGACACCCCGATCGCCGCCCATATCTGGCCGCCGCTGACGACGGTGCGCTGGCCGATCGTCTCGATGGCGCGGGCGGCGGCGCGAAAGCTGGTCGGCGACATGACCGGCGGCGCCGGCGAGCAGCCCTCGATGCTGCCCTCGATGCTGATCCACCGCTCTTCGGTCGCCGCGCCGCCTCGCTGACTTTCGCCCCCCTCTCCTTCAGGGGAGGGGACGGGGGTGGGGCATGTCATTATCACCGCTTGGGTCGTTACAAGCCCCACCCCAACCCCTGAAGGGGAGGGGCTAATCTCACGATCTTGCCGAGCACAGTGACACCGGTTACCATGCGCCGAATTTCAGGAGTCGATGATGTTCGAACGAACCTATTACGCCACCCATCCGGACATGATGGAATGCGTGTCGAACGAGGAACTGCGGGACCGCTATCTGATCCAGGGCCTGTTCCGCGAAGGCGAATGCGTGCTCAACTACACCCATGCCGACCGCTTCGTGATCGGCGGCGTCCTGGTCGGCGGTGAGGCGGTACGGCTCCCCGACCAAAGCGAGCCGCCCTCGGCCGCCGGCCATCCCTTCCTCGAGCGGCGCGAGCTCGCCATCGTCAACGTGGGCAAAGCGGAAGGAAAGGTGACCGTCGACGGGGAGGCCTTCGCGCTCGGCAACAAGGACTGCCTCTACGTGACCATGGGCGCGAAGGAGGTCGTCTTCTCCGGCGCCGGCGCGCGCTTCTACCTTGCCTCCTGCCCGGCCCATAAGGCGTTCGCGACCCGCAAGCTTTCGATCGCCGACGCCAATGCGCTGGAGCGCGGCAGCCTGGAGGAATCGAACGAGCGGACGATCTTCCAGCTCGTCATCCCCGGAATCTGCGATTCGGCGCAGCTCGTCATGGGCCTCACCGTGCTGAAGCCGGGCTCGGTCTGGAACACGATGCCGCCGCACATCCACGAGCGCCGCAGCGAGATCTATTTCTATTTCGAGCTGGACGGGCCGAACGACCGCGTCTTCCATTATATGGGCGAAGGCGAGGCGATGCGGCACATCGTCATGGCCAACGAGGAGGCGGTGATCTCGCCGCCCTGGTCCATTCACATGGGCTCGGGGACGCGGGCCTATGCCTTCATCTGGGCGATGGCGGGCGAGAACCAGGATTATACCGACATGAACGTCCTCGACATCTGCCAGTTGGCGTGACGCGCAGCGCGTCACGTCATCCCGGACCTGATCCGGGACCCACCTTCTTCGTGCGAAGGAGGGGAAGGTGGATTCCGGCTTTCGCCGGAATGACGAAGGAAAAAAGATGAGATCACCCTTCGACCTCACCGGCCGGGCCGCGATCGTCACCGGCACCAACAAGGGGATCGGCAGGGCGATCGCGCTGTCGCTCGCCGAAGCCGGCGCGGACGTGGCGCTGGCTGGCCGCTCTGCGGCGGACGAGACGGCCGAGGGCGTGCGCGCGCTCGGGCGGCGGGCAGCATTGATCCCGGCGGATCTCGGCTCGGCCGAGCCCGCCGGGCGCATCGTCGAAGAAGCATTGGCGGCGTTCGGCCGGCTGGACATTTTGGTCAACAATGCCGGCATCATCCGCCGCGCCGATGCCGTCGACTTCACCGAGGCGGATTGGGATGCGGTGATCGACACCAACCTCAAGGGCCTGTTCTTCCTCTGCCAGGCTGCGGGACGGCATATGCTCGGCCAGGGCCGCGGCAAGATCGTCAACATCGCCTCTTTGCTGAGCTTCCAGGGCGGCATCCGCGTGCCGGGCTATGCCGCCGCCAAATCGGGCGTCGCCGGGATCACCAGGGCGCTCGCCAACGAATGGGCGGGCAGTGGCGTCAACGTGAACGCGATCGCGCCCGGCTATATCGCGACCGAGAATACCACGGCCTTGCAGGCGGACGAGACCCGCAACCGGCAGATCCTCGAGCGCATCCCCGCCGGCCGCTGGGGGGCGCCGTCCGACATCGGCGGCGCGGCGGTGTTCCTCGCCTCGTCCGCCTCCGATTACGTCAACGGCCATATCCTCGCGGTGGACGGCGGATGGCTGGGTCGCTGATCGGTCGCCGCGCGGTCGTCGCCGGACTCGCCGCCGCGCCGCTGCTGATGCCCGGACGCGCCGCCGCCCAGCCGGTCGCAAGTCCGGCCGGGAGGTTCGAAGGCCGGATCGAAGACGGCATCCAGGTCTTCAAGGGGATTCGCTACGGCAATGCCGAACGCTTCCGCGCGCCGATCACCGGGCCGCGCGCTGCGGCGGTGGTGCGCGCTCTCGACTACGGCCCCTCCTCCCCGCAGGCCGGCCGGTCAGGCCTCGCCATCGATGAGCAATGCCTGTTCCTCAACGTCTGGACGCCGGCGCCGCAGACGGGCGCGCGCCTGCCGGTGATGGTTTACTTCCACGGCGGCGCTTATTCGAGCGGCACCCCGGTGAGCCCCCAGCTCGACGGCCGCCGTCTCGCCGCCCAAGGCGTGGTCGTGGTCACCGTCGCGCACCGGCTGAACGCCTTCGGCTATCTCTATCTCGCCCGGCTCGATCCGCGCTTCCCGGACAGCGGCAATGCCGGCCAGCTCGACCTGATTCTCGCTTTGCGCTGGGTGCGCGACAATATCGCGTCGTTCGGCGGCGATCCCGCGAAGGTGACTTTGTTCGGCCAGTCCGGCGGCGGCGCCAAGATCGCCACCCTGATGGGTACGCCCGCCGCGCGCGGCCTCTTCCACCGCGCCGCGACGATGAGCGGGCAGCAGGTTACCGCCTCCGGCCCGCTCCATGCGACGGAGCGGGCGCGGGCGTTCATGGCGCGGCTCGGCGCACGCTCGGTCGACGAGCTGCTGGCGATGCCGACCGAGCGGCTGGTCGAGGGCCTGTCGGCGACCGACCCCTATCTGGGCGGCGGCGTCTATATGGGGCCGGTGCTCGACATGAAGTGGCTGGTCCGGCACCCCTTCTGGCCGGACGCCAATCCGCAGGGCAATGCGATCCCGATGATCCTCGGCAACACGCATGACGAGACGCGGGCCTTCTATCCTCCGGATC
>JAFAZM010000141.1 GCA_019239785.1 Sphingomonadaceae bacterium | reverse complement strand
GGCCCCGGCCCCACGCGAAAGCGCGCCAATGGAGAGCGACGCCGCCATCGATCCTGCGCCTGCGCCCGAACCCCCGTCTGCGTCCGAGCCTGCACGAGCGGCGAAGCCGGCGCCGGAGAAGGAGAGCTGGGGCAGCCTGGCGCGCTTCCTGCTCGGCCTCTTCCTCGCCGCTTTGGTGCTCCGGACCTTCATCGTCTCGCCCTTCTACATCCCCTCGGGCTCGATGCTGCCGCGCCTCTATATCGGCGATTATCTGTTCGTCGCGAAATGGCCCTACGGCTATTCGCGCTACGCCTTTCCGTTCGGCGGCCCGGGCTTCGAAGGCCGCCTCTTCGGCGGCCTGCCCGCGCGCGGCGACGTCGTCGTCTTCCGCTATCCCGGCAATCGCAACGAGGATCTGGTGAAGCGCGTGATCGGCCTGCCGGGCGACACGATCGAGGTGCGCGGCGGCACGGTCATCCTGAACGGCCGGCCGCTGCCCCGCGAGCGGATCGCGGATTTCTCCTTCCCGGTCAGCCCGAACAGCCCGTGCCGGGCCCCCGGCGGCTTCGCCGGGCGCACCATGGCCGGCGACCGGGGCGAGAGCTTGTGCGTCATGCCCCGCTACCGGGAGACGCTGCCGGACGGCACGAGCTACGAGGTGCTCGACCAGAATCCGAACAGCGACCTCGACACATTCGGGCCGGTCACCGTGCCCGCGGACCATGTCTTCGTGATGGGCGACAATCGTGACGACAGCTCGGACAGCCGGGTGCCCACGATGGTCGGCGGCGTCGGCATGCTGCCGGTCGACAATCTGCTCGGCCGGGTGATGATCGCTTTCTGGTCGACCGACGGCTCGGCGGAATGGCTGAAGCCCTGGACCTGGTTCAGCGCGGCGCGCTGGAGCCGGATCGGACGGACCGGCTGATGGCCCAGCTTGCCGACTGGATCGAGCGCCACACCGGCCACGCACCGAAGGACCTCGCTCTGTTCGAGCGGGCGCTCACCCATTCGAGCCGCGGCGACGAGAATTACGAGCGCCTCGAATTCCTCGGCGACCGGGTGCTCGGGCTGGTGATCGCGGACTGGCTCTACGAGCTGTTCCCGGCCGAGCCCGAGGGCAAGCTTTCCCGCCGGCTGAACGTCCTGGTCTCGCGCTCGACCTGCGCGGAGGTGGCGCGCGACCTCGAGCTTGCCGGCCAGATGCGGCTCGGCAAGCAGGCCCGCGACGACGGCGCCTTCGAGAGCGACAATGTGCTCGGCGACATGGTCGAATCCCTGACCGGCGCGCTCTGGCTGGAGGCCGGCTTCGAGACCGCGAAAACCTTCATCCGCAAGGCCTGGGGCGACCGGGTCAACCGCCGCGACAGCGCGCCGCAGCATCCCAAATCGGCGCTGCAGGAATGGGCCGCGGCCAACGACCGCAAGGCGCCCGCCTATGAGGTGATCGGCCGCTCCGGCCCGCAGCACGCACCGACCTTCGTCGTCCGGGTCGCGATCCGCGGCGTCGGCGAAGCCGAGGCGGAAGGGCTCAGCAAGCAGGATGCCGAGACCGAGGCGGCGCAAGTATTGTTGGACAGGCTGCAATGAGCTCGCGGCGAACTGTGTCTGAAGCCCCTCCCCTTGATGGGGAGGGGTTGGGGTGGGGTGGAGTCTCCGGAGACTCACCGCCCTTGGTCGAAGGCCACCCCCTCCCAACCCTCCCCCATCATGGGGGAGGGCTTATCGAAGCTGCGGGCTCATGAGCCGCTGCGGCTTCGTCGCCGTGGTCGGCGCGCCGAACGCCGGCAAGTCGACCCTGGTCAATGCCCTGGTCGGCCAGAAGGTCGCGATCGTCACGCCCAAGGCGCAGACCACGCGCACCCGGCTGATGGGCATCGCCATCGCCGGCGAGGCGCAGATCCTGCTGCTCGACACGCCGGGCATCTTCGAGCCGCGGCGGCGGCTCGATCGGGCGATGGTCGCCGCCGCCTGGGGCAGCGCGCAGGATGCCGACCTGATTGCCCTGGTCGTCGACGCCGGCGCCGGCATCACCCGCGGCGTCGGCGCGCTGACCGACCGGCTCGCCGAGCGGCCGGAGCCGAAGCTGCTGATCCTCAACAAGGTCGACCTCGTCGCCAAGGAGAAATTGCTGGTCCTCGCCACCCAGTTCGAGGAGCGGGCGAAGTTCGAGCGGATCTTCATGATCTCGGCCTCGACCGGCGACGGCGTCGCCGATCTCAAGGCGGCGCTCGCCGCGCGCGTGCCGGAGGGGCCCTGGCATTTCCCCGAGGACGAGGTCTCCGACGCGAGCGACCGGCTGACCGCGGCCGAGATCACCCGCGAGCAGCTCTACCACCAGCTCCATGCCGAGCTCCCTTATGCGAGCGCGATCGAGACCGAGAAATATGAGGAGCGCAAGGACGGCTCGGTCGCGATCCACCAGCAGATCCTGGTGGCCCGCGACAGCCAGAAGGCGATCGTGCTCGGCAAAAGCGGCGCCCGCATCCGCGCGATCGGCGAAGCCGCGCGGAAGGAAATCGCCACCGCGCTCGGCCGCAAGGTCCACCTCTTCCTCCACGTGAAGGTGAACCCGAAATGGGAGGAGGATCGCGGCCTCTATCGCGAGATCGGGCTCGACTGGGTGGAGTGACCGCTCAGCGGGCGCCGCGGCCTTCGAGCAGTGCGACGATCGCCGGCAGCTCGGCCTTCGCCTCGGCCTGGCCGCTGCCGCTCCGCCCGGTCGTCCGGGCGGTCAGCATGAGCGGCGTGGAGCCTTTTCCATTCGGGCGGGACGGATCGGCGCCGCCTTCGAGCAAGGCGCGGACGGCGGCGGCCGAGCGGGTGCGGACGGCGCGGTGCAGCGGCGCGACGCCCCTTTTGTCGGCGGCGTCAGGATCGGCGCCGGCCGCGATCAGGCAGGCGATGGTCGCGGCCTGGCGCTCCGGATCCCAGCTCGCCAGGCTCGGCCTGCCGTCCGCCGCATAATGGAGCGGCTCGGCGCCGTGCCGGTTGCAGGCGCGGACGTCGGCGCCGAGCGCGAGGAGCCGGCGGACCAGCGCTTCGTCATAAGCGGCCGCGGCGATGTGCAGCGCGGTGTCGCCCGCATAGACATGGTGCCGCACGCCATCGAGGAAGTGCGGCGCCGACTCCTGCCGCGACGCCCCCTTCCCCGCCGCGACCCGCGCCAGGCCCGGCTCGGCGGCGAGCAGAGCGGCCGCCGCCGCTGCATCGGCGTCCGCGATCGCGCGCAGCAGGCTGTCGAGGGCGGCGTCGGGTTCCACGCCGCCGGCATAGCCTATTCGGGAAAGCCCCGGAACACGCCGTCCGGGTCGGCGGCGTCGGCGAACTCCTCGAAATCCATATTGGCGAGCGAGAGATTGTTCTCGACGCCCCAGAGCTCGCGCGGGATCACGCGGAAGCTCCGCCCCGCCGGCGCCAGCTCGAGGCAGAGGAAGGGATGCTCGTCGTCGTGGATCGCCACGGCATCGGCGACGATCAGGCAGCCGCGGCGGCCGCCCGCCGCCTCGGCCAGCTGCGCCGGCGTGGCGCCTTCGAAGCCGCGATCCTCGACGATCTCGACATAGGCCTGGAAGCCTTCCGGGCTCGGCGCGACCGCCGCGGCGGCCAGCGCGCGCCAGGCGGCATCGTCGGAAAAATCGGTCCGGATCAACGGTGTGTCGCCGGTCGCTGCGATGGTCGGCATATGGTCTCCCTTGCCCTCCAATGGCGCCGGCGTTGGAACCGGCGGCGCGAACGCCTATTTTCCTATCCTGAAGTCACCAGGAGCTTAACGATGGCCGGCGGTTGGACGCGCGACGGCGCGGTGCAGGATCAGATCGACGACAGCGTCGCCGACGCGGTGATGAGCGCGCGCGCGAACCTGCCCGCCGGCGAGGGCACGACCCATTGCGACGAATGCGGCGAGCCGATCCCCGAGCGCCGCCGCCAGGCGCTGCCCGGCGTCCGCACCTGCGTCGCCTGCCAGTCGGAGCGCGATTCCCGCACGGTGTTCAGCACCATCAACCGCCGCGGCAGCAAGGACAGCCAGCTGCGGTGAAGACCGCCTCTTGAGGAGGCGCCCTTCCAACCCTTTTCCCGCGTGCGGGAGAGTTTGCGGGTCGGTCATGGCTCGCCATGACCTAAACAGCGCGGGGCGCTGTTTACCCGCGAACGGGGCCCGCCGCGAAGCGGCGGGAGGATGAAGGTCTTCTTCTTGTTTTTGGCCCTAATCGCGCCTGCGGCGGAAAGCAGAGGAGAGGATAAGAAGAAGACCCTCACCCTGCCCTCTCCCGCGAGCGGGAGTGGGTTCAGAAGGAAGGTCAAAGCGGCGCTCATAACGCGGCCCAACCCCACGCTTTGCTCCAGTATAGCGCCAGGTGAGACGGCGAATAGTTCGCCATGGTAGCGCTAAATTGCTTTGCAGACGCGAAAAAATGCGTACGCTGCTCTGTTCCAAGGGATTTCTGGGGGAAATCGAAATGCCGGCACTTACGCGCGTCGTCCTGTTCACGACCTTGTCGTCTCTTGCGATGGGCGCTTCGCCCGCTTTGGCTCAGCCGGCGCCGGCGCCGACCGCCGGCCCGGCCGCCGATACCGACACGCCGATCATCGTCACCGGCACGCGCCGCTCCGACCGCACCGTCGCCGACAGCCCGGTGCCGGTCGACGTGCTCAGCGCCGACGCCATCTCCACGTCCGGCCAGACCGAGACCAACAAGATCCTCAACGATCTGGTCCCGTCGTTCAACTTTCCGCAGCCCTCGATCGCCGACGGCACCGACGCGCTGCGCCCCGCCACATTGCGGGGCCTCAGCCCCGACCAGACTCTGGTCCTGGTCAACGGCAAGCGCCGCCACGTCTCGGCGCTGCTCAACATCAACGGCACGGTCGGCCGCGGCAGCGCGGCGGTCGATCTCAACACCATCCCCGGCCTTGCCATCCAGCGGATCGAGGTGCTTCGGGACGGCGCCTCCTCGCAATATGGCTCGGATGCGATCGCGGGGGTGATCAACATCCAGCTCAGGAACGCGCCGCACGGCGGGCGGGCGACCGTGACCTACGGCCGCTACGCCACCACCTTGAACGACGTGGCGAACATCACCGGCCTGCAGACCAATGCCGGCCAGCCCTTCCTCGACCCCGCCGACAACCGGGTCCTTGCCGCGAACGCGAATGGCGAGCGCCATGCGCATGACGGCCGGACCTACACTTTGGGCGCGAATCTCGGGCTGCCGATCGGCGATGGCGGCTTCCTCAACCTCACCGGCGAATATCGCGACCGCAATCCGACCAACCGCGCCGGCTACGATCTGCGGCCCAATTACAACCGGCCGACGGCCGCCTTCGACCCGCGCGAGCTGACCTTCAACCGGCTCGAATTCCGCTATGGCGACGCGTCGACGAGGGACATCAACCTGTTCCTCAATTCCGGCCTGCCGCTCGGCGGCGGGTGGGAGGCCTATGCCTTCGGCTCCTATGCCAAGAGGGACGGCCTCAGCGCCGCCAATTACCGCCAGCAAAGCGCCGCCGCCAACCGCGACTACAGCACGATCACCCCTGCGACGACGCCGAACGCCGCCAATTTCGTGCCGCTGACGCCGGACGGGTTCCTGCCCTTCATCGACACCAACCTGAAGGATTATGCGGGCACGGTGGGGGTGCGCGGCGAGCTGGCCGGCTGGCACGCCGATTTCTCGATCGGCTACGGCCATAACAGCTTCGACTATACGGTCCGGAACAGCCTCAACACGTCGTTCGGCACCGCCAGCCCGCATACGTTCGACGCGGGCGGGCTGCGCTACGCCCAGACCGTCGCCAACATGGATTTCTCCAAGCAATATGAGATCGGCCTCGCCTCGCCGCTGTCGGTCGCGTTCGGCGCCGAATATCGCAACGAGAATTTCCAGATCCGTCCGGGCGACAACGCCTCCTGGGCGGCCGGGCCTTTGTTCCGCGCGTCGATCAACACGACCGCGGCGAATTGCGCGACCCAGGGCGGCGTGTTCAATGCAGGCACCGGCGTCTGCAGCTTTCCCGGCCGCCAGGCGGCGGTCGGCGCCCAGGGCTTCCCAGGCATTCCGGCGGTCAGCGCAACCGACGAAAGCCGGCACAGCTTCGCCGGTTATGCGGAGCTCGACGCCGACCTCTTCCGCGGCTTCACCGCCGTTCTCGCCGGCCGCTACGAGCATTATTCCGACTTCGGCGACACGCTGACCGGCAAGCTGGCGCTGCGCTACGAACCGGTCAGCGGCTACGCGCTGCGCGGCTCGATCTCGAACGGCTTCCGCGCGCCCTCGCTCCACCAGCAATTCTTCACCACCACTTCGACCAACTTCATCAACGGCTTTCCGGTCGACATCTCGACCCTTGCGGTGAACAGCCCGGTGGCCCGCGCGCTCGGCTCGCGCGATCTCCAGCCCGAGAAATCGATCAATCTCAGCGTCGGCGCCACCGCCAACCCGGTGACCGGGCTCACCTTCACAATCGACTATTACCGGATCGACATCGACAACCGGATCGTGCTGACCGAAAATCTGGGCGCCGCGGGCTCGGGCACGGCGGCGGTCAACGCGGCGGTGAAGGCGGTGCTCGACGCCAACGGCTTCCAGAGCATCGGCGCCGCGCGCTTCTTCATCAACGGCCTCGACACCCGGACCCGCGGCCTGGACGCGGTCGCCTCCTACCGCTGGCGGACGCCCGGCTTCGGCACCTGGACGCTGACCGCGGCCTATAATTACAATCGAAGCAGCATCCGGCGCCGGATCAACGATCTCGGGCCGCTCGCCACCATTCCGGGCATCGTCCTGTTCGGCCGCGTCGAGGGCATCCGCTTCACCGACGGCCAGCCGCGCGACAAGGTCGTCCTGACCGCGAACGGCGAGATCGGCGATTTCGGGATCACCGCGCGGACCACCCGCTTCGGCCGGGTGATCTCGCCGGGCGCGACCGCGCCGATCGCCGATCCGAACAGCCTGACCCTGCTCGGACCCGACGACATCAGGCTCGGCGCGAAATGGATCACCGATCTGGAGCTGCGTTTCCGCGCCTTCGACCGGATCGACCTGGGCATCGGCGCCGACAACGTGTTCGACGTCTATCCCGATCGCTCGCCCTTCGGCCCCCGCCCAGCCTCGGTCGGCGGGTTCTATCCGATCAACCAATATTACCTGCCCTATTCGGGCTTCTCGCCGTTCGGCTTCAACGGGCGCTTCATCTACGCGAGGGCGTCCGTCTCCTTCTGAGGAGGACCTGTGGAACGGGAATAGGGGGCCGCCCCTTCAAAACCCTTCTCCCGCTCGCGGGAGAGTTTGCGGGTCGGTCATGGCTCGCCATGACCTAAACAGCGCGGGGCGCTGTTACCCGCGAACGGGGCACGCCGCGAAGCGGTGGGAGGATGAGGGTCTTGTTCTTGTTTTCAGCCTCTGATCGGCAGGGCGCAGGGACGCAGAAAAAACAAGAAGAAGACCCTCATCCTGCCTGCATCGGGTGAATGTCGCCCCGCGACATTCAGGCTGTGCCGGGGGCACAGCCGACCCGATGCACCCGCGAGCGGGAGAGGGTTTAAGGCGAGACCTAATGCGGCGCCCTTGTCACCCGGCCGTCATTCTGGCCCTCCGTCAGGCGCATGGTCGCAGCCTCCTGCGCGGCCCGCTCGTCCTCTTCGCGCCATTGCTCGGCGGTGCGGCAGCGGCGCGGGGCGCGGATGTGGCTGCCGAGCTGGCGGCTAGCCTCGCGGCAGATCCGGCGATTGTCCGGCGGCGAGGATGGATCCGGTGCGGCGAAGGCAGCAAGGCCGGCGCCGGCGGTCAGCAACAGGAGGAATCTTCCGAACATGAGCTCACCCGCGATCAGCAGCCCGCCGAGCCTTTGGTTTATTCGCTACGGACGCATCGTCAAGCGCCACGGGCCATGCCTCGGCGCCCACCGCCGGGAAGCTGAGATAGTGAAGCCGCCGCACCTCGCGCCGGCCGCGCACCACCGTGTCGAGGATCAGGCCGCAGAAGAAGCTGAGGAACGCCAGGATCATCAGCCCGGTGACCAGGATCGCGGTCGGCACGCGCGGAACCAGGCCGGTATGGAGATAGGTCAGCGCCAGCGGCACCGCGAGCAGCAGCGCGAGCAATGCCAGGACCAGGGCAAAGCTGCCGTAGAACAGCACCGGCCGCTCGATCCGGTAGAGGTGCAGGATCGTCTTCAGGATCCGCCAGCCGTCGCGATAGGTGGAGAGCTTGGACTCCGAGCCTTCCGGGCGCGCACCATAAGCGGTGACCACCTCGCCGACCGGCATCGCCAGCTCGAGCGCGTGGACGCTGATCTCGGTCTCGGTCTCGAAGCCGCGCGACAGCGCCGGGAAGGACTTGGCGAAGCGGCGCGAGAAGATGCGGTAGCCGGAGAAGATGTCGCTGAACGAGCGGCCGAACAGGCTGGAGAGCAGGCCGGTGAAGACCTTGTTGCCGAGCACGTGGCCGCGCCGATAGGCCTCGGCCTCCACCTCCGACTTGCGGGCGCCGACGACCATGTCCAGCTGCTCGTCGACCAGCTTGGCGATCAGCGCCGGCGCCGCGGTGGCATCGTAGGTCGCGTCGCCGTCGGCCATCACATAGATGTCGGCCTCGACGTCGGCGAACATGCGCCGCACGACATGGCCCTTGCCCTGCATCTTCTCCGAACGGACGATCGCGCCGGCCGCCGCGGCGACCTCCCGGGTCCGATCCGCGCTGTTGTTGTCGTAGACGTAGATCGCCGCCTCCGGCAGCGCGGCGCGGAACCCCGCCACCGTCTGCGCGATCGCGGCCTCCTCATTGTAGCAGGGGAGGAGAACGGCGATGCGGAGGTTGGATCGGCTCATTCGCCCCCCTTGAAGTCCCTCTCCCTTGGAGGGGAGAGGGTTGCGTAGCCTTAGCGAGCCTTTTTGGCGAGCTTAGGCGAAGCTGGGTGAGGGTGGCAGCGGTGGAGGTTACACGCTCCCCGCTTTGCCCTCACCCTCCCGCCGCTGCGCGGCGGGCCCCTCCCTCTCCCCTGCAGGGAGAGGGGTTAATTCACGCCTTCTTCGCCGGCGCCTTCTTGGCAGCGGCCTTCTTGGGCTTCTCGGCGACAGCCTCCTCGGCCGGCGCTTCTGCCTTCTTCGCGGCCGCCTTCTTCGCCGGCTTCTCGGCGGGAGCCGCCTCGGCCACCGCCGGAGCTGCCTCTTCCTTCTTCGACTTCTTCGCCGCGCCCTTCTTCGGCTTGGCGCCATGGTCGTGATCGTGATGATCGTGGCCGCAGCCCGGGCCATGGACGTGGCCTTCCTCGGATTCGATCGCGGCCTCCAATTCGGCGCGGCTCACCTTGCGGTCGCTGATCTCCGCGGTCGAGAAGAGATGGTCGACGACCTTGTCCTCGAACAAGGGCGCGCGCAGCTGGGCGGCGGCCATCGGCTCGTTGTTGATATATTCGGCGAAGCGCTGGCGGTCCTCCGGCTTGTACTGCTGCGCCGCCTGCATGATCAGCTGGTTCATCTCCTGCTGGCTGATCTGCACGCCGGCCTTCTGGCCGATCTCCGAGAGGAGCAGGCCGAGCCGCACGCGGCGCTCCGCGATCGCGCGATAATCGTCCCGCTCCTTCTCCATCTCGGCGCGGGCGGCCTCCGGGTCGGCCTCGTGGCTCGCCTCATGCTCGAGCTGCTGCCAGATCTGGTCGAACTCCGCCGCGACCATCGATTCCGGCACCGGGAAATCGTGCGCGGCGGCGAGCTGGTCCAGCAATTGCCGCTTCATATGGGTGCGGGTGAGGCCATTCAGCTCCTGCTCGACCTGCGCCTTCAGCAGGTCGCGGAGCTGGCCGATCCCTTCCAGGCCCATCGACTTGGCGAAATCGTCGTCCGCCTTCATCTCCTTCGGCACCTGGACCTCGTTCACGAGCACGTCGAAGGTCGCGTCGCGGCCCTTGAGGTAATCGACATTGTAGTCCGCCGGGAAGGTGACGTTCAGCGTGCGCTGCTCGTTCGCCTTCGCGCCGACCAGCTGGTCCTCGAAGCCCGGGATCAGGCGGCCCGAGCCGAGCTCGATCGACATGCCCTCGCCCTTGCCGCCCTCGAACGCCTCGCCGTCGACCTTGCCTTCGAAGTCCATGATGACGAGGTCGCCAATCTCGGCCGCATGCTTGGCCGGCGCCGGCTGGAAGCTCTTCTGGCCCTCGGCGAGGCGCAGCACAGCGGCGTCGATCGCCGCGTCGTCCGCCTCGACCTGCAGCCGCTCGATCTTCAGCCCGTCGGTCTTCGCCTCGGGCACGTCGGGCAGCGCCTCGACCTCGACGCTGACCACCGCATCCTTGCCCTGGTCGCCGCCTTCCTCGAGCGCGATCGCCGGCTGCATCGCCGGGCGGATGCGCTGCTCGTTCAGCAGCTGCTGAACGCCGTCCTGCACCGCCTCCTGCAGCGCCTGCGCCTGCAGCGAGGCGCCGTGCATCTTGCGGATCAGATTGGCGGGGACCTTGCCGGGGCGGAAGCCGGGCATGCGCACCTGCGGCGCGACCCTCTTCAGCTCCTGGTCGACGCGGGCGTCGATATCCTTGGCAGGGATGGTGATCCGGTAGGCGCGCTTCAGGCCCTGGTTCAACGTCTCGACAGTCTGCATAATGGGATCAAACCTTCGTGTAGCGATCGGCCGCTTCGGATTGAGGACGGAGCGCTGGTGCGGGCGAAGGGAGTCGAACCCCCACATCTTTCGATACTGGAACCTAAATCCAGCGCGTCTACCAGTTCCGCCACGCCCGCCGGGCCACGGCAAGGCGGCGTCTATACCAGCGCCGCCGAAGAGGGCAAGGCATAGCGGGCCGCCCCGCGCCCAGGCGGCGAAAAGCGCTTATGGCTAATGCTTTGTAAACCATCATCGCCGTAATGTTCCGCTAGCCCGAACGGGGCGGAGTTTTCGGGGACGGGGAATGTATCGAGGCCAGAGCCGCCAGGAGACGCAGGAATCGGCGCCGCGGAAGGCGGCGGCCGTCGCGCCGGCCCGTACCGTCACCACCTATCGCGTCGCCATGCTGACGCTCGCGTCCGGGCCGATCCTCTGCCTGGTGCGGACCCTGTCGGGGCGGATCGCGACGCTGGACATCGACATGCCGTTCGCACCGCAGGACAATGCGACGCTCGAGATCGGCCGCGAGCGGCTGACCGGCGCCCTGGTCCGCACCGGCGAGCATCGTGCGGAGCTGCGCACCGATGACGAGATCGACATCGACGTGATCCTCGGCGACCCGAGCCTGCTCGCCAGCGCCGGCCGCCGGGCGCTGCCGCGGGTCGAGGTCGACGCCCGCGCCCGCATCGACATCGGCGCCCATCGCATTCCCGCCCAGGTCCGCGACATCTCGACCGACGGCATCAAGATCTACACCGACGAGCTGCTCAGCATCGGCGACGAGGTCCGCATCGTGTTGAAGGGCCTGGAGCGGCCGCTGCCGGGCACCGTCCGCTGGTGCAGCGGCGACCATGCCGGCATCGAGTTCGTCCAGCGCCTCCCGATCAGCCGCCTCAACGCCTGGCTCGCCTCGCAGGCCGCCGGCGAGGACGAGGCGCCCTGGTCCCCGCCGATCGTTTCGAAGAGCTAAAATCCTCAAAAATCCTCCCCTGAGGGGGAGGGGGACCGCCGCCGAAGGCGGTGGTGGTGGGGTATCAGCG
>JAFAZM010000371.1 GCA_019239785.1 Sphingomonadaceae bacterium | reverse complement strand
TCGTCTACCTCACCATGCGCGACACCAAGCGGCACAGCCTGATCGCGGAAGATTGAGCGACTCGCCGGTGAGGCGTAGAGAAGGGGCCTTGTCGCGTGCCATCAGCAGGCAATCGGGGGAGAGAGCCATGTCGCCTCGTCTTTTCGCCGGTATCGCGTTCGTCCTTGCCGCTTCGGCGGCCTCCAGCCAGCCAATGCACCATCCGGCCGCCCATGCCGGCGCCGGCCATGCGGCGCAGATCCGGGAGGCGCTCACCGCGGCGCCGCCGGCAATCGCCGCCCACGCGCGCGTCGTCGACATGGAGGGCCATGTCCTTCGCGAAGGCAATAACGGCTTCACCTGCATGCCGACGCCGGTCGGCGTGCCCGCGGGCGCGCATTCGCCGATGTGCGTGGATGAAGTCTGGCTCGGCGCGATGCAGGCCTACATGCATCACGACACGAGCTTCCGCCCGCAGCGGGTCGGCATCGCCTATATGCTCGCCGGCGACACCGGCGCCAGCAACGTCAACCCGTTCGACGAGCACCGCACCGCGACCAACCATTGGGTCGAGGAAGGGCCGCACCTGATGATGATCGAGCCCGATCCGGCGCGGCTCCAGGGCCTGTCGACCGACGAGAATAATGGCGGGCCCTATGTGATGTGGGCGAACACGCCCTTTGCGCACGTGATGATCCCGGTGGGCCCGCGGCATATGGCGGCGCATCATTAGGTTCTAACCCCTCTCCCGTTTCGGGGAGAGGGAGGGGCCCGCCGCGCGCAGCGCGGTGGGAGGGTGAGGGCAGTCTCGAGCTAGACCGCCACCGCCGGAGCCCTCACCCTGGCGGCCTGCGGCCGCCTGTCCCTCTTCCCGAAACGGGAGAGGGAGGGTTCGTCAGCGCACCCGCGGACCGCCGAACGGCAGCGGCGGCGGCGGCTTGCGGTCGCGGCGGGGGAGCTGCGCCTGGTAGGCGACGCCGCAATGCTGGACGCAATAGGGGAAGCCCGGATTCGCCGGGTTGCCGCAGAAATGGAAATCGGGCTCACCGGGATGGCCGATCGGCCATTTGCAGATCTTCTCGTTGAGATCCAGCAGGCCGGTCTTGCCGGCGACCTCGGGGCTCGGCTTGGCCGGGACCAGGCGCCGCGGCGGCGCCGGCGGGATCGGCGCCTGCTGGTCGCTCGGGCCCTGGCGGACGAAACCGCCCGGGCCGATCGAGCGGACGATCGGTTCGGGCGCACGCGGCGCTTCGGAAGCGGCGGCGGGTTCGGTAGCGGCGGCCTCGGCGGCTTCCGGCTCGTCCTCGGCGATCGGGGCGGGCGCGGGCTTCGACTCGGGCTCGGGCTCGGGCCGGGGCGGGGCAGGGCGGGGCGGGGCGGCCTCGGCCGGCGCGCTCTTCGCTTCGACCGGCGCCGCCGGCGCCTTTTCCTTGGCCTTCGCCTTTGGCTTGGGCTCGGGCTCGTTGGGCTTGACGGGCGAGGGGCGCGACTGGAGGCCGAGCCTGTGCGCCTTGCCGATCACCGCGTTGCGGGAGACGCCGCCGAGCTCATCCGCGATGTGGCTGGCGGTCATTCCCTTGGTCCAGAGCGACTTCAAGCGCTCGATCCGTTCGTCGGTCCACGACATGCATTCGTCCTTACGCTCTGGCGGCTTGCGGGTCCCTGCGTCTGCGACTAGCGACAGCGCCGTGACCGATTTGCCTTCGAAATGGGTTCAGACCGCCCCCGGCGTGCCCGTCATCCGGAACGTCAATTGGGGTGGCCTGTGGACGCTCTATGTGAAGGAGGTGAGGCGTTTCTTCAAGGTCCAGCTGCAGACGATCTGGGCGCCGGCCGTCACCACCCTCCTGTTCCTTGCGATCTTCACCGTCGCGCTCGGCCGGTCAGGGCGCATGGTCATGGGCTTCCCGTTCGCCGATTTCATCGCGCCGGGCCTGATCGTGATGGCCATGCTGCAGAATGCCTTTGCCAATTCGTCCTTCTCCCTCCTGGTCGGCAAGGTGCAGGGCACGATCGTCGATTATCTGATGCCGCCGCTGTCGACCGGCGAGCTGCTGCTCGCCATGGCGGGCGCATCGGTCACCCGCGCGGCTCTGGTCGGCATGGCGGTCTGGTTCGCAATGCTGTTCTGGCCGGGCGTGCACGTGGGGCCGCTGCATCTCTGGGCGGTGGTCTGGTTCGGGCTGATGGGAAGCCTGATGCTCGCCTTCCTCGGCCTGATCACCTCGATCTGGGCGGAAAAGTTCGACCATGCCGCCGCGGTCGGCAATTTCGTGGTGACGCCGCTCTCGCTGCTCTCGGGCACCTTCTACTCGATCGAGGCGCTTTCGCCCGCCTTCCGCGCCGTCAGCCATGCCAACCCGTTCTTCTACGTCATTTCAGGCTTCCGGTTCGGCTTCCTCGGCAGCTCGGATTCGCCAATTCTGTCCGGCGCACTGCTGCTGCTTGCCGTCAACACCGTGCTCGGCAGCCTCTGCTATGGGATGCTCCGGACGGGTTGGAAGTTGAAGGCTTAGTTCGTTCATACAAACTGAGACAATTATGAACGAATTCTGTCGGGTCCATTCAGCCCGGCCTCAATGCGCCAAGCCTAAACCGCTCCTTGCAATGTGCAGCAAAGGAGTAATTCACATGCGCAAGTTCCTCATCTCCGTCGCGCTGGTTTCGACCGCCTTGACCGCGGCTCCGGCGCTGGCCCAGGATTATGGTCACCGCGGCTACGATCAGCGCGGCGATCATCGCGGCGACTGGAATCGCGGGGGGCCGGACCGTCCGGCGGTGAACAACCTGCTGCGGCAGCTCGACCAGGTCGAATCCCGCATCCAGCGTTCGCTGCAGCGCAGGGCGATCTCGTTCCGAGAGGCGGCCAGCCTCCGCCGCGAGGCGAACGACATCCGCGTTCGCGCCAACGTCCGTGGCCGTGACGGCCTCAGCGGGCGCGAGTTCGCCCAGCTGCAGGTCCGGGTGAACCGGCTCGAGCAGCGCCTGCGGTTCGAGCGCCGCGACGACGACCGCCGACCCTATTAAGCAGGCGGACGGTACGGGGGGGCGCCGCGAATTGACGCGGCGCCCCCCGCATCCCTATAGCGGATCGAGGCGGCCTGAGAGGGTCGCCTTTTTTAATCCCGCCGCTTTCAGGAGCCCGTCATGGCCATCACGCCGCTCATGCCCGTCTATCCGCGCTCGCCGGTGCGGCCGGTGCGAGGCGAGGGGGTCTGGCTCTACGGCGAGGATGGCGAGAAATATCTCGATTTCGCCGCCGGCATCGCGGTCAACGCGCTCGGCCACAACCATCCGCACCTCACCAAGGCGATCCAGGAGCAGGCGGCGACGTTGATGCACGTCTCCAACCTCTACGGCAGCCCGCAGGGCGAGGCCTTCGCCAGGCGCCTGTGCGAGCACAGCTTCGCCGACACCGTCTTCCTCACCAATTCCGGGGCCGAGGCGGTCGAATGCGCGATCAAGACCGCGCGCCGCTACCACCATCATCACGGCCGGCCGGAGAAGCACGAGCTGATCACCTTCGCCAACGCCTTTCACGGCCGCACCCTGGGCGCGATCAGCGCGACCAACCAGGAGAAGCTCCGCGACGGCTTCGCGCCCCTGCTGCCCGGCTTCCACGTCGTCGCGTTCGACGATCTCGAGGCGGCCAAGGCGGCGATGGGCCCGCACACCGCCGGCTTCCTGGTCGAGCCGGTCCAGGGCGAGGGCGGCATCCGCCCGGCGAGCCAAGGCTTCATGCGGGGGCTGCGGGCGCTCGCCGACGAGCACGATTTGATGCTGGTCCTCGACGAGGTCCAGTGCGGCTATGGCCGCACCGGCAGGATGTTCGCCTACGAGCATTACGGGATCGAGCCCGACATCATGGCGGTCGCCAAGGCGATCGGCGGCGGCTTCCCGATGGGCGCCTGCCTCGCCACCGAGAAGGCTGCGGCCGGGATGGTGATCGGCACCCACGGCTCGACCTATGGCGGCGGGCCGCTTGCCTGCGCGGCCGGCCAGGCGGTGCTCGACATCGTCGCCAACGAGGAGTTCCTCGCCAACGTCATCCGGATGGGCGAGCGGCTGCGCGGCGCCCTCGAGCAGATGATCCCCAATCACGACCATCTCTTCGAAAGCGTCCGCGGCCTCGGCCTGATGCTCGGCGTGAAGATGAAGACCGACAGCCGCGCCTTCGTGAACTATCTGCGCGAGCACGGCCTGCTCACCGTCGCCGCCGGCGACAATGTGATGCGCGTGCTGCCGCCGCTGATCGTGGAGGAAGCGCATATCGCCGAGTTCATCGAGCGGCTGTCCGAGGCCGCGCGACGCTACGAGGTGCCGCAGGCGGCTTGACTACGTCCCCTCCCTAGAGAGGACTAATATACTAGCAGCAATCGCATTTTCCGAGTCATCTGAATCACTTAGCTGAGCTTGCCTAAGCGTCTGATTCTGCTACTGATTCATCATGGACGCAAGCTACAATTTGAACGGCGGCTACAAGCCGACAATGAAGCGCTTCGCGGATTTGGATGGGCCAGATTTCTTCCCCACCCCGGCGTGGGCGACCCATGCCCTGGTCGACAATGAGAGCTTCACCGGGGACATATGGGAAAGCGCGTGCGGCAATGGCG
>JAFAZM010000178.1 GCA_019239785.1 Sphingomonadaceae bacterium | reverse complement strand
ATTCTTTCCGAAGCCGTGCCGGCCGCCGCCCCACTCGCCCTTCGCGGGCCTATTTGAGCAGCTTGCCCGGACCGTGACGGGTCTGCCCCCCGGCCGGCACCAGGCGGCTGATCCATCTGGGATGGCCGTCCGGGCCAACGACGATGTCGGGCAGCGCAATGGCGTCGTGGCCGGTCTCGAGCCAGCCGAAGCCAAGGCAATGGTCGCAATCCTGGCGGATCGTGCGGCCCTGGCCGTAAATCTCGCGGTTCCATTGCCCGCGCCCGTGACAGGTCGGGCAGATCGCATCGAGCTTGCCCTCGCGCACCCGGACCGGAATGTCGTCCAGTGCATGGGCGTCATCCGGCCCCTGGCAGGTCAGGACGGGTCCGTGGTTGCTCATGGGATCGTGCCGCTCCTTCCCGCCCGCCCGATCCTAGGCGTCCGCACGCGCGGGTGCCAGCGCCGCGAGCCGGCGCAGGTCGCGATTGTGATGGACGAAAGCGCCGGGCTCATCCTGCATCGCGAGGGCCGCGATCGCATTGGCGACAAGGGCGGCGTCGATCGCTGCGTAGCGGTCGAGGCGGCCGCGGAGGAGCAGGTTGACGAGCGGGCTGACGAAGATGGCGGCGCGTTCCTTCAGGCGGCGCTCCGGGCCGCGGTCGCCGCGGAGCAGGCCGGGGCGGTTGATGTCGAGGCGGGCGAAGCCAAGCGCCCGCAGCGCCGCCTCCATCTCGCCCTTCACGCGCAGGTAGAAGGCGCGCGAGCCTGCGTCCGCGCCGACCGATGAGACAGTGATCATATGCTGGACGCCTGCCGCCTTTGCGGCGGCGGCGAAGGCGACGACCGCGTCGAGATCGACGGCACGGAACGCCGGCTCGGAGCCGGCGGCGCGCCAGGTTGTGCCGAGCGTGGAGATGGCGACGTCCCCGCCGAGCGTGCGGGCGAGCTCCGGCCAGTCGGCCGGTGGCGCCACATGCTCGTGCCAGCCGGGGGCGCTCCTGCCGGCGCTGCGGCGAAGCAAAGCGTGGATTTCGGCGCCGTCCGCGAGCAGGCCATCGGCTAGCAGGCGGCCGACCAGGCCCGTCGCGCCGATGACCAGAATGCGTGCCATTCGCGACGTGGAGGAGCGGCCCGCGGGAGGCCAGGGTGGATCAACGCCGGCGGTCATTACGCCCGCCAGGTGCTATCCGGATTTTCCTCCGCAAGCCGAGGAATAGAGCGAAGATGATCCAATAAAGCAGAATGTTTACCAACTCTGCTGCCAGCAAAGGCAGGATGTCGTGATTGTTCACGTCGAAATGATCGTAGACGACCCATATCCCCGGCGTGAGCAGGAAGCCCAGGTAACCGACAAATGTACTTGCCAAAGGCGCCGGCAGCAGGGTGATAGCTGCGACCAGTATGAGTGCGTAGAGCAGAGAGATTCGCAGCAGTTTCACGGACTTGGTCCGGCTCCGGTTCGTACCACGGCGTGCGGTCGGCGACAGAATGAACCGTTAGCAAACGCGATGGTGATTGACCATCGAACGCGCGCGCAGATCACTCAAGCCTCTAAGCCCAGTGCCATCGAACGCCGTGATAATTCTCTTGGCGAAGCGAAGCTTCGCGCGCTGCCTGCGGCAGCGCTACCCGTTACGCAACTCCGTCTAAGCTCGCTCACGCTCGCTGAGACTACGTAGTCCCTCTCCCACAAGGCGCGAGGGACCGAGAGGGGGTCAGGCGCGGATCAGCCCCTCGACCGGACGCCCATTGCCGATGTTCGGGAAGAGGGTGCGGCCCGCGTGCGCGAGGTCCAGCCGATAATGCTCCGCGACGGCGCTGGCGAGCAGCACATCGAGGTCCAGCGTCGGCTTAAGGTCGCGGCCTTCGTAGAGGGCGGCCTGGCCGAGCCCCGGCCAGTCGGCGAGGACGCGGCCGCCGGCGACGGCGCCGCCGAACAGCATCGCCAGCGAAGCGGTGCCGTGGTCGGTGCCGCCGGTGCCGTTTGGCGCGGCGGTGCGGCCGAACTCGGTGGCGACGACGACCAGGGTGTTCGCCCAGTCGGCGCCGAGGCCGGCCTTCAGCGCGCCGAGCATCGCGTCGAGCCCGCGCAGCTGAAAGCCGAGCCGGCCGCGCTGGTTGGCATGGGTATCCCACCCGCCGGTGTCGATCACCGCCAGGCGTGCGCCCTCCGGCCCGGACAGCAGCCGGGCGGCGAGCATGCCGGTGGCGGCACCGTTCTGGCCGTTGGCGGCGCTGAGGTCGCCGGCCATCGTCCGGGTCTGCATCGCCTGCGCCCAAGCGGCGTGGAGATCGGTGTCCTGCGCATAGAGCTGGGTGACGCGGGCGAGCAAATCGTCCGGCGCGTCGGGCAGGTTGGAGGGCGCATAGGAGGCGACCTCGCGGCTGCCGCGCAGCACCACCGGCACCGTCGCCGAGACCGCGATCGCCCGGGACTCGTTCGCCGGCAGCAGGGAGAGCAAACGGTTCATCCAGCCGTCGCGGAGCGTGTAGGCCGCATTGCCGCCGGTCTCGAGCACGTTTTGTCCGTCGAAATGCGAGCGGTCGCGATAGGGCGAGGCGACCGCGTGGACGAACAAAGCCTCGCGCGCCTGGTAGAGCTGGGCCGCGGCCGCCATGTTCGGATGCAAAGTGAAATCGCCGAGCCGCGCACCGGCCGCGAAATCCTCGGCGAAGGCGCCGCGCAGGCCGGCGAAGGCGGGATCGGCGGTCGGCGCCAAGGTGCCGAGCCCGTCTGCGGCGCCGCGCTGGATGATGAAGACGAAGCGGCGGTCGGTCGCCGCCTGCGCCACCGCGATCTGCGGCGCGGCGAGGAGGGCGAGCGCGCCCGCAGCGCCGGCGAGGAAGGTCCTGCGGTCGAGGGCGGCCATCTTCATCTCCTCAGGAATTCCGGCGAGACCAGCAACAGCGCCAGCCCCTGGCTCGGGCTTTCGGCCCGGGCGATCGCCTGCGCGGTCGCCTCGCCGAGCGCGCCGGGAAGCAGCCGGGGCGCGAGCTGCCGAGCGTCGATCTGGCCGCCGCTGCGCGCGGCGATCCGTTCCGCCGCCTCGACCCGGCGCAGCAGGGCGTCGGGGCCGGACCAGCTCGGGCCGATATCGTCGAAGCCGGCCGGCGAGCCCGGCCGCCAGATCGGCTGGCCGAGCTGGATGAGCAGGCCGGCGGCCGGCTGCGGCTCGACGTGCCGCGTGCCGACCGCCCGGAGCGCCGCCACCGTCCAGTCCCAGGGGGAGCGGAACTTGGGAGTGGCGGCGCTCCATGCCTCCGGGGAGTCGAGGATCGCCCGGTAGACGGTTGGCAGGTCGCCGCCCGAATGGAGATAGGCCTCGCTCAGCCGCGCGATCATCGCCGGCGGCGGCTCGTCGCCGGCAAAATGGCGGGCCAGCTTGGTGGCGAGATGACGGGCGGTGCGCGGATCGGCGGCGAGGTCGCCGAGCACGGCAAGGCCCTGCGCCTCGCCGTCCTGCGCATAGGTCCGGCCGGCGACGCTGCGGGTGCCGGGCTCGTGCAGCGCCTCTGCGAAATGGAAGCCGCCGGGCCGGCCGTTGCCGCCCAGGAAGCGCTGCATCGGTCCGCGGACCAGGCCGTCGACGGTCCAGCCGGTCAGCACGCGCGCGAATTCGGTGACGTCGGCCTGGCTGTAGCCGCTGTTCACGCCGAGCGTGTGCAGCTCCAATATCTCGCGGGCGAGATTCTCGTTGAGCCCGCGCCGCTGCCGCGCGAAGCGGGCGGCGAGCTGGCCGGCCCGGCTGTTCGGGCCGATCGACTGGGCCTGGTCGAGATAGAGCAGCATCGCCGGATGCCGCTCGACCGCAATCAGCATATCAACGAACTTGCCGAGCACGTGCGGCCGGATCGCCTCGAACTCGAGCAGGCCGGCCATGCCGATCACCGGCAATTTGTCGGCCGAGACCGCGAAATGGTTCGCCCAGAAATGGACCAGCCGTTCGACGAACGGCGCCGGCGCGACCAAGGCGGCGTTGGTGCGCGCGCCGACCATGGCGAGGTAATTCTCGCGGCTGACGCCGCGGATGAAGCGGCGGGCATTGTCGGGAAGGCCGGCGAGCTGATCGTCCATGCCGGGGCGGGCGCCAGGCTCAACCGGGGTGGTGGCCTGCGCCTGCATGTCCATCGCGGGCTGCGGCGCGGCGGCCGGCTGCCCGGCCGCGGCCTGCATGGCGAGGCGGCGGCGGAAGCCCGGTCCCTGCCCGGTGCCCGCCTCGCCCGGAGCCTGGCCGAGCGCAGCGGCGCGGCGCTGCGGCCCGCCGGCCATGCGGACCTCTTCCAGATAATCGGCGAGCTGGGTGGCGACCTGGGTCCGGGCCGGCGCCGCTGCGATCGGTTCGGGGCGGGGATCGAAGCGGTCGAGCTGCGCGAGCAGCCAGCGACGCGGATCTTCCGGCGCCGCATCGTCGCTGCGGGCGCCGAGGCCGAAGCGGTTGAAAGCCAGGGACTGTATCGACATCGGGCCCGAATCTCCGTCCGCCCTTCGCGCTCGTCATAAACCCGGACGGTCGCGAGGCGATGCGCTTTGTTGTCGCTAAACGTGTCAGCGCGGCCTTCCCTTCGGGCATCGTGCGGGCCCGCGATTTTTTCCGGCGCGCTTGGCGGAACGGGCGGAATTCATGTATCGGTTCGGAAGTCGTTGCGTTGCTTGAACTTGCCTAGCACCGGAGGGGAGGCACGCATGGACGTCGACAGTTTGAAGACCGAGCTCGAAAAGCATCTCGCCAAGAACCCGGACGCCCATGCGCCGCATGGCTTCCGCGATCGGTTCGAGACGGCGGTGGAGCAATATCAATCGGGTGCCGACCAGATCCCCAAGGCGGAGCGCGAGGCGGAGCTGCAGCGGATCTGCGCCGAAGCCGAAGCCGCCGCCAATGCCGCCGGCGTGACGGAGGCGGCGCCGGCCGAGCCAGCGCAGCGCGTCGCGATCGAGACGCGGCCGGAGCCCGAGCTGCGGCCGGCGGCATCCGATCCGGTGCGGACGGAGGTGGACCCGGTGGTGAACCCGCCCGCCCCCGAGGGCGGCAGCGGCCTGCGCTACGGCGTGGCGATCCTGATCGCGGCGGTGGTGCTTGCGGGGGCCTATTGTTTCTTCCGGCATTGAGGCGGGAAGGGGAAGGCAGAAGGGAGTCATTTCGCGCGAAGATCGCGAAGGAGCGCGAAGGGCGCGAAGGGTGACCTGCCCAAGCGGAGAGGCGCCTGATCAAACCCTTTACCCGCTTGCGGGAGAAGGAGGGGCCCGCTGCGAAAGCAGTGGGAGGATGAGGGTCTTGTTCTTGTTTTTTGGCCTTTAATGGCCGCAGGGCCGGAAGAAGAACAACAAGACGAAGACCCTCACCCTCCCTCTCCCGCGAGCGGGAGAGGGTAAGAAGGAGCGGTTTCAGGGCTGAGCGCTTCGCGAACTTCGCGCTCCTTCGCGCGAAACAGCTTCTTCTTCCGTCCCTTCCCCGCCCCGATCAAAACCCCTCGGGCAGATCCACCGGCCCGATCAGCGTCCGGTGCTGGCGGATCGCGTAGCGGTCGGTCATGCCGGCGATGAAGTCGCCGATCGCGCGCAGCGGCTCGGCGCCGGGTTGCGGACGCCATTCGGCGGGGAGGAGAGCGGGGTCGTCGCGATAGGCGGCGAAGAGGGCGGCGAGGAGGCGCTGGGCTTCGGCGCGGACCGTTTTCACCGAGGGCGCGTCGTACATGCGGGCGTAGAGGAACGCCTTCAGCGCCCGTTCCTCCACAGCCATCTCTGCGGAGAAGCCGGCAAGCGGGCCGCCGGCGGCGCGGACGTCGTCGATCGAGGCGGCGTCGGACTCCGCCGTCCGCCGCTTCGTCTCGGCAAGCACGTCGTTGACCATCCGGCCGATCAGGTCGCGGACCAGCTCCGGAACCAGCCGCGCCGTCGCGGCGCCCGGGTGGCGCGCGTTCACCGCTCTCCAGGCCCGCGCCGCCAAAGGCACCGCGAGCAGCTCATCGAGCGCGAACAGGCCGGCGCGCAGGCCGTCGTCAATGTCGTGATTGTCATAGGCGATGTCGTCGGCGATCGCGGCGATCTGCGCCTCCAGGCCGGGCCAGCTCCCAAGCTCCAGCGGCCATTGGGCGTCGGCCTCGGCGAGTGCCCAGGTCGGATCGGCGACCGGGCCGTTATGCTTGGCCAGCCCCTCCAGCGTCTCCCAGCACAGGTTGAGCCCGTCGAAGCCGGGATAGGGCGTCTCCAGCCGGGTCAGCAGCCGGATGGTGTGGGCATTGTGGTCGAAGCCGCCGGCCGCCGCCATCGCCGCCGCCAGCACATCCTCGCCGGCATGGCCGAAGGGCGGGTGGCCGCTATCGTGGGCGAGCGCGAGCGCCTCGGTGAGGTCCTCGTTGAGGCCGAGCGCGCGGGCCATCGCCCGCGCGATCTGCGCGACCTCGAGGCTGTGGGTCAGGCGGACGCGATAATGGTCGCCGTCCGGCGCGACGAAGACCTGGGTCTTGTGGCGCAGGCGGCGGAACGGGATCGAATGGATGATGCGGTCGCGGTCGCGCTGGAAGGCGTCGCGCGGCCCCCGCTCAGCGCGATCGTCTTCCGTGTGCAGCCGGCCTCTGCTCCTCGCCGGATCGGCCGCGAGAGGTGCGCGTGTCATGGGCAGGCCTACGCTCCTGGCTGGATCGGCTGGACGAGGAATGCGTGTCCTCGCGCGCCGTAGCCCGGCCGTGCGCATTGCGCGAGCGGGACGTGTCCCTGCTGTCGTCGCTCGCGCCGCGGCGGGAGCCGGAGCGGCTGCGCGAACTCGTGTCTTCGTCGCGGTCGCGGCCGGAGCGGTTGTGCGCCGAGCTGCGCGCGCCGTTGCGCGACGAATTGCGATCCTCGGCATCGGCCCGGTCGCGGCCGGAGCGGCCGTGCGCAGCGCTGCGTCCGTTGTCCTCGTCGCGGTCACGGCGGGAGCGGCTGTGGGCATTGCTCCGGTCGCCACTCTCGTCCCGGTCGCGGCGTGAGCGGCTGCGGCTCGAGCTGGAACCGCGCTCGTCGGAGCTGTCCCGATCGCGCGCCGAGCTTCTGCGGGAGGAGCGGCGGTCGTCGGAAGACGAGGCGCGTTCCTCGGCCTGGCGGGTGCGCGTCGAGCGGGTGACCGGGGCCGGGCGGGGCTCGGCGCGCTCGCTGCGGGCGCGGGCGGCGGAGGAGCTGCCGTCGCCGCCATTTCCCTGGAGCCGCTCGACCGGCTGGCCCGGAGCGCTGGTCCAGGGGACCGCCACGACATGCTGCCGGTCGAGCTGGGCGATATAGTCGCTCGCCTCCCGCTCGCTGCCGAACGGGCCGAGCAGCAACCGGTTGATGCCGCCGTCGTCGACGGTCCAGGCGGTGCGGCCGTCGACCAGGGCCGGGGCACGCGCGCGCACTTCGCGATAATGGCCGGCGAGCGGCCCGCGCTGGGTGCCGTGGGCGATCTGGACCCATTGCCGCATCGTGTTGGCCGAGGCGCTCGCCGCGGCGGTCGAGCCGGTGCCGCGATAGCGCGCCTCGGCGGCGCGCGCGGCGGCGTCGCGGGCCTGGCGCTCGGCGCTGCCGAGCGGTGGCGCAGCGATCGGCGCGGACTCGCCGGGCAGGGCACGGACCGTCGAGGCGACCTCTGACATTGGCGACGGCTGGAGCTGGAACGGCTGCGCCGGCGCCGGGACATAGGTGCGGCCGGGCAGGCTCTGGATCTGGCCGACGGCGCCGAAGCCGGGCGTCGCTGCTTGCTGGGTCGGCTGGACCGGCGGCTCGGGCCGCGCTTCCTCATGGCTGCGGTCGAGGGTGAGGTTGGCGCCCGGCCCGAAGGCGGGGGCTTCGCGCCGGCCGGCGGGCGGCGGGGCGGGCCGAGCCTGCTGGCCGCTATCGTCGGTATCGCTGCCGTCGTCCGCCTTGTCCTCCTCGTCCGGCGGCGGGGTCGTGCCGAAACGGGGCGTCGGCGCCTGCGCCACCTCGATCCGCCGCTGCGGCTGCACCGCCGGGGCGACGCCCTGCGGCCGGCCATAGGCAGGCTCCGCAGAGCCGCCGGGACGGCGGCGGGCGCCGTTCAGCGGTTCGGCCAGCGGCGGCTGGGCGCGGCTCGGCGCGCCGCCCTGCGCGTAAGCGAGCGCGCCGGGATCGGCGCGGGTGTCGACGCCGGACGCCATGCGGCCGGTGCGGCCGTCGCTCGGGAAGATGCCGAAATTGACCGCCGCCGCCTTCTGTGCCGGGCTCAGCGCGGCGAGCCGTGCGAAGAAGGGCGCCATCGCCTGGGCGTTGGCCGGCGGCATCAGCCGGCGGGCCAGGTCGTCGGCGCCGGCGGTATCGCCGGTCAAAGCGAGGATGAAGGCCTGGGTGCGCCAGGCCGCGCGGTCGTTGCGGCGAAGCTGCCCGTCGATCACCCGCAGGGCGGCGTCGCGCTGGCCGCTGATCGCGAGCGACAAGGCGAAGCGGCGCTCGATCTCCGGATCGCGGCGGTAGCGCAGCGCAAGCGCATAATCCTGCTGGGCGTGGCGCGGATCGCCGACCATGTCGTAGGCGAGGCCGCGGTCGCCGGCGAGCTCGGCCTCGGAAGCGCCGCGCTGGATCGCTTCGGCGTACAGGATCAGGGCCTGCTCGGGGCGGCCGGAAAGCAAATTGGCCGAGCCGAGGCCCGCCTTCACCCGGCTGTCGTCCGGCGCGATCTGCTGGGCGCGGGTGAAGAAGCCGGTCGCCGCCTCGCCGTCGCCGAGCGCGATCGCCGCACGGCCGGCGCCGATCAAAGCGTCGAGGCTGCGCGGGTTTTCCGCCAAGGCGGTGAGATTGCGGCGCAATTCCGCGCCGGGGCCGGTGTCGAGCGGCTGCACCACCGCGCCCGGAGGCGTGCGGGAATATTGCGGCTCGGGCGACGGATCGTCCGTGTCCTGCGCTGAAGCGGCCCCCGCCGCAATGATGTACCCCGTCGCCGCCAGCAACAAGCCGCGGCGAAACCCCCGCATCGCCGATGAAGTCATGCTGCGGCTAGACCCGGCTTCGCCTGTACCGGCAATGACTGTTTCGCCAGCGGTGCGGCGAGCCGGTTGCGGAAGGCGACGAAGCGGGATGAGTTGGGCAACCAACGGCTCCTCGCGCTTTGGCTTACTCCCTCTCCCGCTTGCGGGAGAGGGTGGGGTGAGGGTCTTGCGAAGCGGAGCTTCGCGCGCTGCCTGCGGCAGCGCCCCCTCACCCAACTTCGTCTAAGCTCGCTTGCGCTCGCTAAGACTTCGTATCCCTCTCCCTCGAGGGGAGAGGGTTTTGCACGAACCTACTGATTGTTCTGCCGGTTCAGGAACCGCGGGATGTCGAGCGGGTCGCGGGAGGTGCCGGTGCGCATGCGCGGCGCCTCTTCCTCCGGTGCGTCCTCGACCTGGGCCTTAGCGGCGCCGCGGGCGATGTTCGACATCCGCTCGAACA
>JAFAZM010000050.1 GCA_019239785.1 Sphingomonadaceae bacterium | reverse complement strand
AGAGCGTGTCGAGATCATGCGTGATCAGGAAGACGGTGAGGCCGAGCGCGTGGCGCAGCTCCAGGATCAGCTGATCGAAGGCTGCGGCGCCGATCGGATCGAGGCCGGCGGTCGGCTCGTCCAGGAAGAGCAGCTCCGGATCGAGCGCGAGCGCGCGGGCGATGCCGGCGCGCTTCTTCATGCCGCCCGAGAGCTCGGACGGATATTTGGCGCCGGCATCGACGGGCAGGCCGCTCATCGCTGTCTTGTAGACCGCGATCTCGTCGAGCAATTCCTGATCGAGGCCTGGATAGAATTCCTTGATCGGCACCTGGATATTCTCGGCGACGGTGAGGCCCGAGAAGAGCGCGCCGCCCTGGAAGAGCACGCCCCAGCGGCGGCGGACATGCTTCGCCTCCTCCTCGTCCCGGCCGACCATCGATTCGCCGAACACGCGGATTTCGCCCGCGTCCGGGCGCTGCAGGCCGATGATCGAGCGCATCAGCACCGACTTCCCGGTGCCCGAGCCGCCGACCACGCCCAAAATCTCGCCGCGACGCACCTCCAGATCCAGATCCTCGTGGACGACCTGGTCGCCGAAGCTGTTCTTCAGCCCCTTCACTTCGATGACGATATCGTCGTCCCTGCTGTGGTCGTCCGCCATCACTGCCACCCGATCTGGGTGAAGAACACCGCGAAGAAGGCGTCGAGCACGATGACGAGGAAGATGCCCTGGACGACCGCCGTCGTGGTCCTCAGGCCCACCTCTTCGGCATTGCTCTCGACCTGCAGGCCCTGGAAGCAGCCTGCCATTGCGATGATCAGGCCGAACGTCGGCGCCTTGATCATGGTCTGCCAGAGATCGGTCATCGGCACGATCTCGCGGATGCGCTGCACGAAGGTGATCGGCGGGATGCTGAGCGACACCCAGCAGAACAGGCCGCCACCGACGATCGCGAGGATCGCCGCGTAGAAGCCGAGCAGCGGCATCATCAGAACGGTGGCGAAGACGCGCGGGAAGACCAAGGCCTCCATCGGCGAGACGCCGATCGTGCGCATCGCATCCACTTCCTCGGAGAGCTTCATCGAGCCGAGCTGCGCGGCGAAGGCGGAGCCCGAGCGGCCGGCGACCATGATCGCGGTCATCAGCACGCCCAATTCCTTCATCGCCGAGCGGCCGATCAGGTTGATCGTGTAGATCTCGGCGCCGAACTGGCGCAGCTGCACCGCGCCCTGCTCGGCGATGACGATGCCGACCAGGAAGCTCATCAGGCCGATGATGCCGAGCGCGTGGATGCCGACCACCTCGAATTGCTGGGTGACCGCGTTGAGGCGGAAACGGCGCGGGCGGCGGATGATCTGCCCGGTGGTGATCAGCAGGCTGCCGAAGAAGCCCAGCAGGCCGAGCATCGTCCGCCCGGCCCGATTCACCGAGGCGCCGATCTGGTCGAGCACGCGCAGGAAGGGCGATTCGTAGTCGCGCCTGATCTTCACCGGCTGGTCGGCGCGCGCGACATGATCGATCAGCAGCTGCTGCTCCTTGGTCGCGCCGACGATGGTGGCGCCGCGATCCCGCTCGAGCTTGTGGATCAGCCAGGCGCCGACCGTGTCCATCTTCTCGACGCCCGATAGGTCGACGCAGAGATCGTCCGCCTCGATCTCGGCGAGCTGCTCGCTGAGCTTGCGGACGCGCAGCAGGGTGAGCGAGCCGCTGAAGCGCAGCACGCAGCGCCCGTTCTCGACGTTCGAACTCAACCCGGTCGCGACGCTCATATCGTGGGAATGCTTCAATTCCTGCCGGGCGGCAAGGAGCCGGATGGACAGTCGTTACGTTTGTGTGTTTCGGGAAGTTCCATGAAGACCGCCTTGGCCATCTACGACATGGACCGGACGATCACCCGGCGGCCCACTTATGCCGCCTTCATGTGGCGCGCGGTGACGCGGCTGGCGCCGTGGCGGATCCTGCTGACGCCGCTCGTGCTGCTGACCGGGCTGGCCTATCTGCTCGGCTTCATCGCGCGGGGGCGGCTGAAGGAGCTGAACTTCCGGCTGCTGGTCGGCCGGGTCGGGCCGGAGCGGCTCGACCGCGTCGTGCAGGGCTTCGCCGACAGCCAGGTCCGGACCAACATCATGCCGGGCGCCCGCACCCGCCTCGCCGAGGACAAGGCGGCCGGGCGGCGGCTGGTGCTCGCCACCGCTTCCTACCGGCTCTACGCCGCCGCGATCGCCCAGCGGCTCGGCTTCGACGACGTCATCGCAACCGACGTCGAATATGACCGGCAGGGGCGGACGGTGGCGCGGATCGACGGCGTCAATTGCTACGGGCCCGGCAAGCTCGACATGATCGAGGCCTGGCTGCAGAAGCAGGGCCTTGAGCGCGAGGCGCTCCACATCCGCTTCTATTCCGACCATATCTCCGACGCGCCGGTCCATCACTGGTCGGACGAAGCCTTTGCCACCAACGCCCATGCAAGGCTGGTGAAGCTCGCCCAGCACGAGGGCTGGGAGGTACTGGACTGGCGGCATCGGCGCCAGGCCTGAGGGCCGCCCGCCTATTTAGCGTTAATACGCGCATTCGCGCGGGGTGCCTCGGGCGCTATTTCAATGGTTGGTTTCCGCCCTGTGCTGCGCCTCGGCCGCGTACGCGTCAATCGGCACGGCGGAAATATTTGCCGCCGTCCGGCCCCTGCCATTGCTTCGCGACCGATTCGACGCCCGTCAGCGGGAGGCCGTTTCGGTCCCGGGAGCCTGATCCCCCCGCCAGCCGCCGCCGAGCGAGCGGAACAGGTCCACCTGGGCGTCAGCGATCCGCGCGTCGGCCAAAGCGAGCTGCGCCTCGGCATCGGCGAGGGTGCGTTCGGCGTCGAGCAGGGCGAGCGAATCGATCTGGCCTTCGCGCTGCTGGGCGCGGGTGATGATCGCGGCCCGCTCCGCCTGGTCGCGCGCCGACTTGAGCGCGGTCCGCCGCTCGAGCAGGCGGCCGTAGCCGGAGAGCGCGGTCTCGGTCTCCTCGAGCGCGCGAAGCACGGCGCCGTCGAAGCTCGCCAGCGCCGCCTGGCTGTCGGCCTCCGCTTCGGCAACGCGGGCGCGGGCGCGCTGATGGTCGGTGAAGGACCAGCTGATCAGCGGGCCGAGCAGCCAGCGCAGCGGCCCGGCGCCGAACAGATCGCCGAGCCCCGCGCCGGTCGAGCCGAGCGAGCCGCCGAGCGTGATCCGCGGATAGAGATCGGCAGTGGCGACCCCGATCCGCGCGGTGGCGGCGGCAAGGCGGCGCTCAGCCGCGCGCACGTCGGGGCGCCGTGCAAGCAACGCCGCCCCGTCGCCGATCGGGATGGGCTGGTCGAGGCGCAATGTCGTCGTGCGGGCAGCAGCCTCGGGCGGCAGCTCCTGCGGCGCCCTGCCGGTGAGCGTGGCGAGGCGGAACAAGGCCGCCTGCCGCTCCGCCGCGATGGCCGGCACCTCCGCCTGCCGCTGGTCCCGCAAGGTGGCGATGCGGGCGACGTCGAGGCCGTTGGCGAGGCCGACCTCGGCGCGCCGCCTGGTGAGCAGCAGCGAGCGGTCGAGCAAAGCGACGATATGCTCGGCGACCGCCTGGCGCTCGCCGGCAGAGACGGCGTCGGCATAAGCGCGTGCGGTCTCGGCGGCGATTGCGACCCGCGCCGCCTGGGCATCGGCCTCGGCGGCGCCGACATCGCCGCGCGCCGCCTCGACGCCGCGGCCGACCCGCCCGAACAGGTCGACCTCATAGGCGACGTCGAGGCCGGCATCGACCGTCCAGCCCTCCCGGTCCGCGCCGGGCGCGGCCTGGCCTTCGGCGGCGCGGCCGTAGCGCGCGCTTGCACCGGCGCCGACCTCGGGCAGGCGATCGGTGCGGACCTCGCGCAAGGCAGCACGGGCCCGCGCGAGGTGGGCGACCGCGACCCTCAGGTCGGTGTTCGCCGCGAGCGCGTCGGCGACCAGCCGGTCGAGCACCGGATCGCGATAGAGCTGCCACCAATTCTCCGCGGCCGCGGCCGGCGTGACGGCCGGGCTCGTGGAGAGGAACGGGCCCGACGCCGACGCGCGGGGGAGCGGCGCGACGTAGTCGGGCCCGGCCACGCAGGCCGACAAGGCGAGCGCGGCGGAGGCGATGAGCAGGGTCGGGCGCATGGCTTGGGCTCCTATTCGGCCGGCTGCAGCGCCGGCGCGGGCCGCGGCCGCAGCCGGGCGATCCGTTCGCCGAGCGCGCGGCAGACGACGTAGAAGGTGGGGGTGAAGAGCAGGCCGAAGCCGGTCACGCCGAGCATGCCGAAGAAGACCGCTGTGCCGAGCGCCTGGCGCAGCTCCGCGCCGGCGCCGTGCGCGACCAGCAGCGGCACCGAGCCGAGGATGAAGGCGAAGCTGGTCATCAGGATCGGCCGGAGCCGGTCCCGCGCCGCGCGCACCGCGGCCTCGACCGGGCTCAGCCCGTCCTGCTCCTCCGCCTGGCGGGCGAACTCGACGACCAGGATCGCGTTCTTGGCGGCAAGCGCGATCAGCACGATCAGGCCGATCTGGGTCAGGACATTGTTGTCCATGCCGCGCAGGTTCACGCCGGCGAGGGCAGCAAGCAGGCACATCGGCACGATCAGCACGATCGCGAGCGGCAGGGTCAGGCTCTCATATTGGGCGGCGAGCACCAGGAAGACGAAGATGACCGCGAGCGCGAAGGCGATGCCCGCGGTGCTCCCCGCCGCTTTCTCCTGGAAGGCGAGGCCGGTCCATTCGGTACCGTAGCCGGCGGGCAGGGTCTCCGCCGCCAGCCGCTCCATCGTGGTCAGCGAGGCGCCGGAGGAATGGCCCGGCGCGGTGTTGCCGTCCACCTCGACCGCCGGGAACAGATTGTAGCGCACCACGCGATAGGGGCCGGTCGTGTCGCGGAAGGTGGCGACCGAGCCGATCGGCATCATCGCGCCGGAGCTGGAGCGGGTGCGCAGATTGGCGATGTCGGCCGGGGTGGCGCGGAAGCGCGGGTCCGCCTGCGCCGTCACCCGGTAGGTGCGGCCGAGCAGGTTGAAGTCGTTGACGAAGGCCGAGCCGAGATAGACCTGCAATGCCTCGAACACGCGGTCGGGCGGGACGCCGAGCATGTCGGCCTTCGCCCGGTCGATGTCGGCGAAGATGCGCGGCGTCGAGGTCTCGAAGAAGCTGTAGACCTGGGTGAGGCCCGGCGTCTGGTTGGCGCGGGCGATCAGGGCCTGGGATTGCCGGCCGAACGCCTGATAGCCGTTGCCGCCGCGGTCCTGCACCATCATCCGGTAGCCGCCGGCGGCGCCGATGCCCTGGATGGTCGGCGGCGGCACGATCATCAGCCGGGCGCCCTCGATGTCCGCGGTGGCCTGCTGCGCCTCGGCCATGATGCGCTGGAGCGTATCGCCGTTCGGCTCGCGCGCCTCGAACGAGTCGAGCGGGAAATAGGCGGCGGCCGCGTGTGGGGCGAGCGTCTGCGAAGGGCCGTCGAAGCCGGCGAGCATCACCGCGCCCTTCACGCCGCGGATCGGCAGGATCCGCTGCGCGACCTGGCGCAGCACCGCGTCGGTGCGCTCGAGCGAGGCGCCGGGCGGCAGCTGCACGACGGTCAGGAAATAGCCCTGGTCCTGCGCCGGGATGAAGCCGGTCGGCGTGAACCAGAAGGCGCCGAGCGTGGCGAGGATCAGCCCCGCATAGGAGAGCATCATCCGCTTCGGCCGCTGCACCAGCCGGCGGGTCAGGCTGGCGTAGAACAGGCTGAGCCGCTCGAAGCCGGCATTGAAGCGGTCGCCGGCGGCGCGCAGCAGCCGGACGAGGCGGTTGCCGCTCTGCTCCTGCGCGTGCGGCTTGAGCAGCAGGGCGGCGAGCGCCGGGGACAGGGTCAGCGACAGCAGCAGCGAGATGATCGTCGCCGCGGAGATGGTGACCGCGAACTGCCTGTAGAAGGCGCCCGACAGGCCGGTGAGGAACAGGGTCGGCACGAACACCGCGCACAGCACCAAGACGATCGCGACCAGAGCGGCGCTGACCTCGTCCATCGAGGCGCGCGCCGCTTCGAGCGGGGCGAGGCCGCGGGCGAGGTTGCGCTCGACATTCTCGACCACGACGATCGCGTCGTCGACGACGATGCCGATCGCGAGCACCAGCCCGAACAGGGAGAGGTTGTTCAGCGAATAGCCGACCGCCGCGAGCACCGCGAAGGTGCCGACCAGCGACACCGGGATCGCGACCACCGGAATGATTGCCGCGCGCCACCTCTGCAGGAACACCAGGATCACCAGCACGACCAGCAGGATCGCCTCGAATAGGGTCTGCATCACCGCGTCGATCGACTGGGAGATGAACTCGGTCGGGTTGTAGATGATCCGGTATTCGAGGCCGGGCGGGAAGCTGCGCGACATCGCCTCCATCTCGCGCTGCACCGCCTGGGCGGCAGCGAGCGCGTTCGAGCCCGGCCGCTGAAAGACGGGCAGGAGCACGGTCGGCTCGCCGGAGAGATAGGTGTTGGAGGAATAATCGGCGGCGCCGAGCTCGACCCGGGCGACGTCGGACACCCGGACCTGGCGGCCGTCGGCATCGCTGCGGATCACGATATTGCCGAACTGGGCCGGATCGGTGAGCCGCCCCTGCGTCTCGACATTGACCTGGAAGGCGTTGCCGCCGGCCGCCGGCGGCTGGCCGAGCGTGCCGGCGGCGACCTGCACGTTCTGCGCCCGCAGCGCCGCGACGATGTCGCCGGCGGTGAGGCCGAGGGCGGCGGCCCGGCCGGGATCGATCCAGACCCGCATCGCATAGTCCCGCGAGCCGAACAGGCGGACGTCGCCGACGCCGTCGATCCGGGTCAGCCGATCGCGGATCTGGGTGAGCGCGTAGTTGGAGAGATAGGCGCGGTCGAGGCTGTGGTCGGGGGAGACCAGGTTCACCACCATCAGGAAGTCGGGGGAAGTCTTGCGGGTGACGACGCCGAGCCGCTGTACCGCCTCGGGCAGGCGCGGCACCGCGATCGCGACCCGGTTCTGGACGAGCACCTGGGCGGCGTCCAGGTCCACCCCGAGCTTGAACGTCACGGTCAGCTGGTAGCTGCCGTCGTTGTTCGACTGCGAGGACATGTACATCATGCCCTCGACGCCGTTGATCTGCTGCTCGATGGGCGCGGCCACCGAGTCGGCGACGTCATGCGCATTGGCGCCGGGGTAAGTGCACGAGACCATGATGCTCGGCGGCGTGATCGGCGGGTACTGG
>JAFAZM010000047.1 GCA_019239785.1 Sphingomonadaceae bacterium | reverse complement strand
ATGTGAGCGGCCCTTCGGGGATCGCCCGCAGCCGGGTGAGGAAGGCCTGCGCCTCGCGATTGCGGCGCTCGCGCGCCTCCGGACTGAGATCGCGGATCGCGGCGTCGTAATCGTGCACGCCCAATGCGGTCGCGTAGGTCGGGTTCTCGCGCAGCAGCCAGCGATAATGTTCGTCCATCAGCCGGTGCAGGTCATCGGTGGGTGTTGCTGCGGCGGGCGCGGCGGCCGCAAGCGCGGCAGCGGCGGCGAGGAAAGCAAGGCGCATCGTTCGTCTCCCCCTTTTCTCCCACCCTATCGGGGACGTTCGCCCGCGCAAATGGCGCTTCGTCGAAAAAGCGCTGGCGCTCGTTCATCGGGAAGCTAGCCAAGGGGCCATAAAATCCATCCCTGCAAGGGGAGGAGCTTGTGACGAGAGAGGAAGCTAGATGACCGTCGCCGAAGCCACGCCTGCGCTCGACGCCCCCGACCGGCAGGACAGAGCCTTTCTCGGCCATCCCAAGGGCCTCGGCTATCTCGGCTTCACCGAAGCCTGCGAACGCTTCTCTTATTATTCGATGCAGACGTTGCTCGTCCTCTACATGGTCAATTATCTGCTCGTGCCCGAGCGGATGAGCGGCGTGGTCGGGCTCGATTGGCTGCGCGTCTGGCATTATCGGGGCCTTGAGGGCCAGCCGCTGTCCTCCGCCATCTTCGGCGACTATACCTCGCTCGTCTATCTGACGCCGATCCTCGGCGGGCTGATCGCCGACAAGCTGACCGGCCGTAGGATCGCCCTGATCGTCGGCGCGCTGACCATGGCGCTGGGCCATTTCCTGATGGCGTTCGAGGGCGCGTTCCTGTTCGCGCTGCTGGCGCTGATCATCGGCGTCGGCCTGTTCAAGGGCAATATCGCGACCCAAGTCGGCGAGCTCTACAGCGAAAGCGACCTTCGCCGCGCGATGGCCTTCCAGATCTTCTACATCTTCATCAACGTCAGCGTGATCGCCGCGCCTTTGGTGTCCGGAACGCTGGGACAGGAGGTCGGCTGGCATTACGGCTTCGGCTGCGCCGGCGTGGTGATGGTGCTCGGCCTGTTCATCTATCTCGCCGGCCGTCCGTCGATGCCGCCGGACCTGAGCGTCGCCGCGCTCCCGAGCGGGCAACTGGTCCGCCGCGCCTTCGTCGGCGCGGCCGGGATCGCATTGCTCGCGCTTGCCTGGCTGTTGCTTTCGGGCTTCCTGTTCTCCGCCTGGTGGATCGGCGTCCTCGCCGTGATCGTCGTGCTTTCGGGGCTCTATTTCTTCCTGACGCGCGGCCTCGCCAGCAGCGACAAGACGCGCGTGCTCTCCTTGTTCACCCTGATCCCGGTCCTGGCAATCTCGCTCCTCACCAACCAGGAGATTTTCAACGCCTATCTCGTATGGGGCGACCAGCAGTTCAACCTGACCTTCATGGGCACGACGCTGCCGAGCAGCTGGCTGATCACCCTCGACGCGACGCTCAGCTTCTCGATGCTCGTCGCGGTCGCCGGCTTCTGGAAATGGTGGAGCCTCAAGCGCAAGGAGCCGGACGAGATCAACAAGATGATCATTGGCAGCCTGTTCACGGTCGCCGGCGGCCTTTGCCTCTTCATGGCGGCGCTGACCCAGCCGGCGGGCGGCAAGATCGGCCTGTTCTGGCCGTTCATGTTCCACCTGTTCAACAGCATCGGCTTCGCCCACGTCCTGCCGATCAGCCTCGCCCTGTTCAGCAAGATCGCACCCAAGCAGATCAGCGCGACCGTGATCGGGCTCTATTATCTGGCCTTCTTCGCCGCGAACAAGATCGTCGGCTATATCGGCGGCCTCTATTCGAGCATGGCCACGACGAGCTTCTGGCTGGTCCATGTCGCCAGCGCCGTCGTCGGCTTGATCGCCTTCACCTTGTTCAAGCTGGTCCTGTCCCGTCACGTCGTGCAGGCCGCCGCCCCGGCTTGACTTGATCCCCACGCGGGCGTAACCGCCCGCTCCCAATTTCGGCACAGCGCCGAAACGACGGAGGATGAATTGCTCTTTTCGATTCTACGAAAAGGCTGCCATCCCGCCGCGCTCCCGAGCCTGCCCAACCGCTAGACGCGGCGCCGGGCACGGGGGACCCGGCGGGACGATCAGCCATCGACAAATGAAAACCGGCTGCCGGAGACGCCCTCCGTGCAGCCACGGCAGGTGTAAGTCATGGGCGAAAAGCTTCTGGCGCAGCGGCTGATCCGCCTGCTGCGCGATCATCATGGACGGTCCAGCCGGACCGCGCTGGCGCTGCTCGATTGGGTGCGCGACCAGCGCGACTGGCTGTGGCCGGAGATCGACTGGCCCGACGCCGCGTCCGCGGCGCCGGACGATTGCGCGCAGCCCGCGCCGGCCGAGGATCCGCTCAGCTGGGACCGGCTGGCGGATCTCGCCGAGGCGATCGACACGTCCGGGCCGGAGCCGGCTTTGTTCGCCTCGGCCGACGCCGTCTCGGCCCTGGTCGGCTTCGCGCCGTTCGAGCGCGAGGTGCTGCGGCTGACGGCGGCGCTCGACCGGCTGCCGCGCCTTGCCTTGCTGCGCGGCCGGCTGTTCGGCAGCGGCGAGAGCCTGCTCGGCCTGGTCGGCCAGCTCGCCGGCGCCGGCCGGAGCGAAGCCGCGCGGCTGGTGCGGCGCTCGGGTCCGGTCGAGATCGGCCTGGTCTGGGCCGGCGATGGCGACTGCCATGGCGCCGGCATGGACCTGGGGCTCGATTGGCGCTTCGGCAGGGTGATCGACGCCGGCCTCACCGCCGAGGCGGAGCTGATCGACGCGCTCGCCGGCATCCGCCAGCGGGCGGTGCTCGGCGCCGACGATTTCGCCGAGCATGAGGAAGCATTCCGCCTGCTCGTCCGGCTGCTCGGCGGCGCCCTCGCCGGCGGCGCGGCCGGCGTGAACGTGCTGCTCTACGGTCCGCCGGGCACCGGCAAGACCGAGCTTGCGCGCACCCTCGCCGCGGCGGCGGGCGCCGCGCTCTATGCGGTCGGCGAAGCCGGTGACGGCGGCGAGGAGCCGTCGCGCCACGACCGGCTGACCGCGCTCCGGCGCGGCCAGCGCCTGCTCGCGCGCCGCGGCGACAGCCTGCTGCTGTTCGACGAGATGGAGGACATGATCGGCGGCACCTCCTGGGTCCGGGGTCAGGCGCGCGCGCCGTCCAAGATCTTCGTGAACCGGCTGCTCGAGACGAACGAGGTGCCGACGATCTGGACGAGCAACGCGATCGGCGGCGTCGATCCGGCGCACCTTCGGCGGATGAGCTACATCCTGAAGATGGACTATCCGTCCGCGCGGGCGCGGGGCCGCATCGTCGCGCGCATCGCCGAGGCGGAAGGGGTGACCGAGGCTGCGTCGGGCCTCGGCCGGATGCTGCCGGCGGAGGAAGGCGCGACCGGCGTCGCCCGCAGCGCGCTCCGCGCCGCCGCGCTTGCCGGCGGCAGCGCCGAGGATGCGGCGGCGGTCGGCCGCTCGCTGCTGCTCGGCCTGCGCGGCGGCCGCAGCCGGCCGCCGAAGCCGGACGGTTCGGGGCTCGACCTCAGCCTGTACGACGCCGATCGGCCGATCGCGCCGCTGATCGAGCGGATCGCAGCCAGGGGCGCGCCGACGGACGTGTCCCTGCTGCTGACCGGGCCGCCGGGGACCGGGAAGACCGCGCTCGCCGCACTGGTGGCGGAGCGGCTCGACCGGCCCTTGCTGGTCCGCCGTGCCTCCGATCTGCTTTCGAAGTGGGTCGGCGAGACCGAAGGACAGATCGCGGACGCCTTCGCCGAGGCACGGGACCGCGGCGCGGTGCTGCTGTTCGACGAAGCGGATTCGCTCCTCTTCGACCGGGCCGGCGCGCAGCGTTCGTGGGAGGTCAGCCAGGTGAACGAATTGCTCACCTGGATGGACTCGCACCCGCTGCCGTTCATCGCCGCGACCAACTATCCCGGGCGGCTCGATCCGGCGGCGCTGCGCCGCTTCGTGTTCAAGCTGGCGCTGGGGCCGCTGTCGCCGCCAGTGGCGGCGCGGGCCTGGACGCGCTTCTTCGGCGGCGACGCGCCGGCGGCGCTGGCGCGGGTCGGCGGGCTGACGCCCGGCGACTTCGCCGTGGTCGCGCGGCAGCTGCGCTATCGCGACGAGGCGGGGCCGGTTGAGATCCTGGCCCTGCTGGAAGCCGAGGCGGGGGCGAAGCCCGAGCGGTACGCGCGGATCGGGTTCTAAAGGGAGGGCGCCCTTTCGGGCCTTAAGCCCTCGCCCATGAGGGGAAGGGTTGGGAGGGGGTATCGAGCGTTTGGGGTTGTCCTCGGGCCGCCGAACTCCCTCCCCCAGCCCCGCCTCTCCGGGGCTACCGGATTCACACATCCGTGATGGCGGTTTCGAATCCGTCGCTCAGGTTCGCCCCGTGGTTCCAGCGAATGCGGGACTCCAGGTGGCCGAAGTGACTGATGCCGGCGTCAATCATAGCCATGCGTTGCTCCGCTCCGGCAGGATCGGACCGCTCCCCGGGCCATTGCCGGGACGCCCCCGACCCCGTGAATTTTGCGTAAATACGCGAGAAAATACGCGGCCAGCCCACGCAACAGGACCGGCCTTCCGGCGCGGGACGGTCTATGGGGAGGGGCGGAAGTTCAACCATGTCATCGGAAATATCCGACGCAATCCGACGAGTCAAGCACGAAATGCGCAATGTCGGCGCATCGCCGACAGCGGTCCGTCCGCTGACGGGCGGCTTCATCATCACAGCACGCTCGGGGTCGAACAAAGGAGTTGTGTGAATGCCCTAGCCTCCGGGGAGCGGGGCTTGAGGTGGCGGGGATCGTTAGGTAGCCCTCGGCGCCTCTGCCTTGGGCGGCAGCGGGAACAGGGTAACGAACTTCGCCGCCAGCTTCCGATCCCCCTCGACCTTCAGCGCGCCCTCCGCCTCCAGCGCTTCGATCGGCACGCCGCCATAGACCGCGCCGGCGATCGCCGGCGCGGTTCCGGTGAAGACCAGGTCGGTGCCGGCGACGCTGCCGCGCTCCGCGGTCATCGCCCCGTCCCCGATCGTGACCAGGAAGGTCTCGGCACCGATCACGAAGCCGATCCGCGCCTTGAGCCCCTGCATCCGCGCCCGGTCACCCATCGTGCGGAAGGACAGCATCAGCGAGGTCGCGGAGAGCGGCATGGTCGGGTCGTGGGCGGGCGAGCGGGTCGCCCAGCGGCCCATCACCTGGACGATCGGCTCGGCCTCATAGCCCCATTCGGTGAGCTCGTAGACCTGGGCCGAAGCCGGCGGCGGCAGCCGGCGGCGGACGACCAGCCCGTTCGCCTCCAGCCCCTCGAGCCGCTGGGTGAGCGTGTTGGCGCTGATTCCGGGCAGGTCGGCGCGAATGTCACTGAACCGTTTCGGGCCGAGCATAAGCTCGCGCATGACCAGCAGGGCCCAGCGCTCGCCGATCAGGTCGAGCGCATGCGCAGTCCCGCAGGCGTCGTCGTAGCGGCGCCGCGACGAGGCGTTTCCCGAATCAGTTATTTTTCCTAACTCCATAGTTGCAATTTATAACAGAATGCCGCATCAGCGTCAAATCCCGAGTCGGCGATTCGATCCGGCGCTGAGGAGAGACAGATGAGCGATCCAGTCACCCTGCCCCCCGCCGAGACGCTGAAGCCCGCGCGCGAGATGGCCGAAGCGTGCCGGGTCCGCTGGCCGGGCGAAAGCGAGGAATATCGCGCGGCGCGCACCGCCTTGCTCGCCGAGGAGATCGAGCTTCGCCGGCGGATCCAGCGCCTGGCCCAACAGCGCCGCACGCTGCCGGCCGGCCCGGCGGCGAAGGATTATCGCTTCTTCGACGAGCAGGGGCGGGAGCTCGGCCTGGTCGACCTGTTCGGCGCCCACGACACCTTGTTCACCTATATCTGGATGTACGGCCCGGAGCGCGCGCGGCCCTGCCCGATGTGCACCTCCTTCGTCGGGTCGCTCGACGTGCCCGCGCCGGACATCGAGCAACGGCTGTCGCTCGCCATCATCGGCCGCTCGCCGGTCGCGCGCCAGCTCGCCTTCGCCCGAGAGCGCGGCTGGCGGCACCTCAAATTCTACCAGACGATCGGCGACGATTTCGCCACCGACTGGCGCGTCCTCGTGAACGGCGAGGAATGGGCCGCGGTGCTGGTCTGGAAGCGCGACGGCGACACGGCGCGCCTGTTCTGGGCGGCCGAAGGCGGCCCCGAAACCGCGGATCCCGGCTTCGATCCGCACCTCGCCCCCGATCCGACGCCGCTCTGGAACATCCTGGACTGGACGCCCGAGGGACGGCCGGCCGGCTGGTATCCCAAGCTCAACTACGGAGACTGATCATGTCGAAGCTGATTTTCGTGAACCTGCCCGTCGCCGACCTCCCGGCCGCCAAGGCCTTCTACGAGGCGATCGGCGCGACCAACAATCCGATGTTCACCGACGACACCGCCGCCTGCATGGTCCTCAGCGACGTGATCCACGTCATGCTGCTCACCCATGACAAGTTCGCCCAGTTCACGCCGAAGCGGATCGCCGATGCGCATGCGACCAGCGAGGTGCTGATCTGCATCTCCGCCGACAGCCGCGAGGCGGTCGACGAGATCGCCGACAAGGCGCTCGCCGCCGGCGGCCGCGAGCCGCGCGAGAAGCAGGATTACGGCTTCATGTACGGCCGCAGCTTCGAGGATCCCGACGGCCATATCTGGGAGCCGATGTGGATGGACTTGGCGGCCGCGACCCAGGCGATGTCGCAGCCCCAGCCCGAGCCGGCCCAGGCCTGAACCCCCGCGCGGCGCCGGCCCCGCCCCGGCCGGCGCCGCCACCTTTCGGAGACGCAAGATGACGAGCGCCGCCCTCGATCCTTCCGCGGAAGCCGGCCCAAGCCGCGGTGCCGTGCGCGCCGGCTGGGCGCTGAGCGGGCTCGCCATCCTGTTCTTCGCGATGGACGGCGCGATGAAGCTCAGCGGCCTGCCGATCGTCGCCGAAACCTCGGCCGCGCTCGGCTGGCGGTCGGACCCGGGGACGATCTATCTGCTCGCCGCCCTGCTGCTCAGCTCGACCCTGCTCTACGCGGTGCCGCGCACGGCTGTGCTCGGCGCGGTCCTGCTGACCGGCTATCTCGGCGGGGCGGTGGCGACGCACGTCCGGGTGGGCAGCCCGCTGTTCAGCCACGTCCTGTTCGGGGTCTATCTGGGCATCTTCGTCTGGGGCGGCCTGTGGCTGCGCGATCCCCGCCTGCGCGCCCTGCTGCCCCTCGTCCGCTGACCAAGAGATAAGGAGAGAGACGATGACCTATGTCGACGGTTTCGTGTTGGCCGTTCCGGCCGAGAACAAGGAGGCATTCCGGGAACATGCGAGCCAGCTCCAGCCGCTGTTCCGCGAGTGCGGCATTGCAAGGGTGGTCGAATGCTGGGGCGACGACGTGCCCGACGGCAAGCTGACCGACTTCAAGGGCGCGGTGCAAGCGAAGGAAGGCGAAGTGGTCGTCTTCGCCTGGTTCGAATATCCCTCGCGGGAGGCGCGCGACGCGGCCACCGCGAAGATGCGCAGCGATCCCCGCATGGGCGAGCACGCACCGCCGGCGCCGTTCGACGCCGGACGCATGATCCTCGGCGGCTTCGCTTCGATCGTCGACGAGCGGGGCGAAGGCGAGAGCGGATATGTCGACGGCTTCGTCCTGCCGGTGCCCGAAGGCAAGCGCGGCGCCTATCTCGAAATGGCCGAGAAGGCGGCCGCAATCTTCCGGGAATATGGCGCGGTCCGCGTCGTCGAGGGCTGGGGCGACGACGTGCCCGACGGCAAGGTCACCGATTACCGGCGCGCGGTGAAGGCGGAGGACGGCGAGAATGTCGTCTATTCCTGGATCGAATGGCCCTCCCGGGCGGTCCGCGACGAGGCCTGGGCCAAGGTCATGGCCGACCCGCGGATGCAGCCGGACCACGCCAACATGCCGTTCGACGGCAAGCGCATGTTCTGGGGCGGCTTCGTTCCGCTGATCGACAGCAATCGATAGGGAGAGCCGAGATGGCTGACGAATTCTTCTGGTACGAGCTGATGACCCCCGACCAAGCGGCGTCGGAGGCTTTCTACACGCGGGTGGTCGGCTGGACGGCCGCCGCCCAGAATCCGGACGGTCACGGCAATTCCTATGTCGTCCTCTCAGTCGGCGACCGCGGCGTCGGCGGCCTGCTGCAGCTGACCGGGGAGATGCAGGCGGGCGGCGCCAGGCCCGGCTGGGTCGGCTATATCCACGTCGCCGACGTCGACGCCAGGGTGCAGGCGATCGTCGAGGCCGGCGGCCGGCAGCTGATGCCGCCGACCGAGATTCCCGGCGTCGGCCGCTTCGCGATGGTCGCCGATCCGGGCGGCGCGCCCTTCTACGTGATGAATCCGAAGCCGCCCGAGGGCGCCGAGCCCGGGCCGATGCCGCCCACGGGCACGCCGGGAACGATCGGCTGGCGCGAGCTCTATTCGCCGCTCGGCGACAAGGGCGCGCTCGAGTTCTACGGCGCCCAGTTCGGCTGGGAGTCGGTCGGCGAGTTCGACATGGGCGGGACGATGGGCATCTACCGCATCTTCGGCGCCGACGGCGTGCAGATGGGCGGGATGATGAAGCAGCCCGACAACATCCCCGCCTCCTTCTGGAACTTCTACATCAACGTCGATGCGATCGACGCTGCGATCGAACGGCTGAAGGAGGCCGGCGGGCAGGTGATGATGGGGCCGCACCAGGTGCCCGGCGGGATGTGGATCGTCCAGGGCATGGACCCGCAGGGCGCCGCCTTTGCCCTGATCTCGGCTACGAAATAGGAGAGAAGAGATGGACAAGATCATCCCCTGCCTCTGGTACAATCACGACGCCGAGGAGGCCGCCAATTTCTACGTGACCCTGTTCCCGGACAGCAAGGTCGACAATGTCGTCCGCTCGCCGGCCGACACGCCGTCCAACAAGGAAGGCGACGTGCTGGTGGTGGAGTTCACCCTCGCCGGCCGGCCCTATATCGGCCTCAACGGCGGCCCGATCTTCCCGCACACCGAGGCCTTCTCGATGCAGGTCCGCACCGAGGACCAGGCGGAGACCGACCGGCTGTGGGAGGCGCTCACCGCCAATGGCGGCCAGGAGAGCGTCTGCGGCTGGTGCAAGGACCGCTGGGGCCTCTCCTGGCAGATCACGCCGAAGCGGATCCTCGAGCTCAATTCCGATCCCGATCCCGTGCGGGCGCGGCGGTCGATGCAGGCGATGCTGAAGATGCGCAAGCTCGACATCGCCGCCGCGGAGCGGGCGGCCGAGGGGGAGTGAGCGATCTCCCCTCCCCTTCAAGGGGAGGGGCCGGGGGGTGGGGGATGTCGTCAGCCCGGCATTGGAACAAGCCCACCCCAAACCCCTCCCCTGAAGGGGAGGGGCTTTCGCTTACAGCGAAACCTCCGCCACCTTGTCCTGATATTCCGCCTTCGGATCGCGACCGAAGAGCCATTGGGTGGCCGCCTCGAAGGTCGTCGCGTTGAGCCAGATCTTCGCGCTCTCCGGATCGAAGCGCAGCAGCGCCAGCCTGGGATCGTCCTTGCCGCCCTCGAACCAGGCGGCGACATAGGGATTCCAGAGCCGGTCGATCGTCCGCCGGTCGTTGTCGACGGTCAGCGTGCCGTGGAGGCTGGCGAAGAGGTCGTGGCCCTTGCTCGCGAAGGCGGCGACGGCGCGGGCGGACTCGCCGAGCGACCGGACCAGGTCGGTGTCGCTGGCGCTGAAGATCCAGAGCGGACCGCCTTCCCCGTCCTTCTCCTCGACCAGGACGGTCATCGGCTGGACGTCCGCGCCGGCCGCGCCTTCGAGGCCGAGCATGATCGTGCGGTCCTTCCTGAGCGCGGCCCAGAAGCGCGCGCCGATTTCGGCCTGGCTGGTCATGAAAAGCTCCTCCTTGGGTTCGAGAAGCTAAGTGCGCGGGATCAGGCGGGGTTCCCGCGGCGCCTGATCAGCAGCATCGCCGCGCTGAGGGCGAAGGGGAGCATCGCCACGCCGCAGAGCAGGCGGCCGGCGGCCTCGCCGGCGAGCAGGCCCGCCGCCATCGGCACCGCGGCGGCGACGTTGAGGGCAAGCAGCCGGCCGGTCGGCCCCTCGGCGGCGGCGCGGCGCATGTTGAGGAAGGCAAGCACGGCATAGAGCAGGAACAGCAGGGCCCAGCCCGCCGGCACCCAGACCTGCGCCACGCTGCGAACCGGATCGTTGAGGCCGCCGGCGAGGAAGGTGATCGCGACCAGCGCCATCACCAGGAAGAGCGCCGCATAGAAGGCGTTCACGATCCGAAGCAGTCTCATTCCCGCCTCACCTCGGGGCGCAGACTGGCCGACTTTGCCGCGTCCCGCTAGAGGGGGCGTCCATTCCCGGGGATCTTCATGAGCTTGGAATCCGTTCGCGCCTGGCTCGAGGCGCATGCGCCCGACCTCCGCCTGATCGAAGGCCATCAAAGCACGGCG
>JAFAZM010000357.1 GCA_019239785.1 Sphingomonadaceae bacterium | reverse complement strand
TGATCATCGAATCGCCGTAGAAGAGCGAGCAGGCGAAGACGCCGAGCAGGATGATGCCGGCGGTCCAGCGGCGGCGCTTGCCGCCCTCGGAGGTCTTGCGGTTGATCAAGGCGAGCAGAGCGAGGCTGCCGCCTTCCCCTTTATTGTCGGCGCGCATGATCACGATGACATATTTCAGCGTCACCACGATCATCATCGACCAGAAGATCAGGCTGAGCACGCCCAATATCTCGACCGGGCCGTTGGCGAGGTCGTGATGACCGGAGAAGGTCTCACGGAAGGCGTAGATCGGGCTGGTGCCGATATCGCCGAAGACGATGCCGATCGCCGACACCGCGAGGGTGGCGAGGCTCGCCTTGGGATGATGCCCGGCCGAAGGCTCGGCGGGCTGGTCGGTCGCGTGGCTATCGCTCATCGGTCAGGACGGAAACGCCCCACTTCCTTCTCTGTGCCAAGGGCCTAGCCAGGGCGGCGCGCGGCTTAGCACCGGCCCGAAACGTTCGCAACGGCGACAAAGGCGCGAACCGCCGCTATAGGCCGGCGCGTTTCGGATTGGATGGAGAGATAAGATGCGCGTCGGCGTCCCGAAAGAGATCAAGGTTCACGAATATCGAGTCGGGCTGACGCCGGCCTCGGTCGCCGAGCTGGTCGCCGCCGGCCATTCGGTGATCGTCGAGACCAAGGCTGGCGCCGGGATCGACTTTTCGGATCAGGATTATCTGAATGCGGGCGCGGCCATTGCCGCCGATGCTGCCGAAGTCTTCGCCAAGTCCGACATGATCGTGAAGGTGAAGGAGCCGCAGGCGCAGGAGATCGCCTTGCTCGAGCCGCGGCATTTGCTCTTCACCTATCTCCACCTCGCCCCCGATCCGGAGCAGACCAAGGGGCTGATGGCGTCGGGCGCGACCTGCATCGCTTATGAGACGGTGACCGCGAACGACGGCTCGCTGCCTTTGCTGAAGCCGATGAGCGAGGTTGCGGGCCGGATGTCGATCCAGGTCGGCGCCCATTATCTGGAGAAGGAGCAGGGCGGCCGCGGGGTGCTCCTGGGCGGCGTGCCGGGCGTGCCGCCGGCGCGGGTGATGATCCTCGGCGGCGGCATCGCCGGCGTCAACGCGGCGCAGATGGCGGTCGGCATGCGCGCCGACGTCACCATCTACGACATCTCCAATGCCCGCCTCGCCGAGCTCGACATGTTCTTCGGCAGCCAGATCAAGACCGCCTACGCCTCCAAGGCGACGATCGCCCATGCGGTGAAGAAAGCCGAGGTGGTGATCGGCGCGGTTTTGATCCCCGGCGCCGCCGCGCCGAAGCTGATCACCCGCGAGATGCTGAAGACGATGAAGCGCGGCTCGGTCCTCGTCGACATCTCGATCGACCAGGGCGGCTGCTTCGAGACCTCGCGGCCGACCACGCACAGCAACCCGGTCTACGAGATCGACGGGGTGATCCATTATTGCGTGGCGAACATGCCGGGCGCCGTCGCCCGTACCTCGGCCTTCGCGCTGAACAACGCCACCCTCCCCTTCGTGCTGAAGCTCGCCAATCTGGGCGCTGAGGCCGCGATGAAGGCCGATCCGCATCTGGCCAACGGCCTGAACGTCTCGGCCGGCAAGATCCGCCACGCCGCGGTCGCCGAGGCGCTCGGGCTGCCGTTCGAAGCGGCGTAAAAACTCCCTCTCCCGGCGGGGAGAGGCTAAAGGTCAGCGATCGCTCGAGCCGTTCGTGGCGGGCGCGGCGGTGTTGGACTCCGCATTCGTCGCCGCGGGAGCGGCCGGCGCGACCGCCGGGGGAATCTCTCCGTTCGCCCGTGCCTGGGCGATGGCCTGGAGGCGCTGCTCGGTGGCGGCGCGGAACTGGGAATCGGCGGGGATAGTCGGCAGCAGCTCGCGCCAGACCCGCTCCGCCTCGTCGTAATTGCCGCCCTGGGCCAGCGCGAGTGCGTAGAAGAAGCGGGGGCCCGGGTGGTTCGGCGCGATGGCGGCAGCGCGCTGGAAGGCGAGCTGGGCGGCCGGGCCCATCATGTTGTTGCCGTGGACGACCAGGGCATAGCCGTAGGCGACCCAGAGGTCGGCGTCGCGCGGGTGGCGGTGGACGGCATTCTGCAGCAGCTCCGCCGCGCCTTCGGTGTCGCCGGCCCGCTGCATGCCGTCGGCCATGCTGGTCCAGACCCCGGCATTGTCGAAGCGGCCGAGCAGGTCGGGCCGCAAGGCCTGGAAATCATTGTCGCGCGCCTGCTGGTGCTCGGGTGCCGCCTTCGGACTGCCGCCCATCGCCGGATGGCCCTGCCAGGCATAGCCGGCGAGCGCGAGCAGCAAGGCGGCGCCGAGGAATTGCAGCGCGCCCTTGTCGCGGCGCACGAACCAGAACAGGCCGGCGCCGACCAGGATCGCCAAGGCCGCCATCAGCACCCAGCCCATCAGACCTTCCTCCGCCGGCGGAAACGGCCGCGCGCCAGGAACAGCCCGCCGGCGAGCAGCAGCAACGGCGCCGCCCAGAGCGGCCAGGTCGCCGGCTCGAGCTCGGGCGTATAGGTCACCCATTCGCCGTAGCGCGACACCAGCCAGGCCCGGATCGACTCCGGGCTCTCCCCCGCCTGGATCCGCTCGCGGATCAGCGAGCGCATGTCGCCGGCCATCTCCGCATTGGAATCGGCGATCGACTGGCCCTGGCAGACCAGGCAGCGGATCGTCTCCATCAGCGCCTTGGCCTGCCGCTCCTGCCGCGGATCGGCGAGCTGGACGTTGGCGTAGCGCGCCGGCGGCAGCAGCGAATCCGCAAGTGCCGGCGCGGCCAGGACGAGCGTGAGCGCAAACAGTGGCGCTCCCCTCACCGCGAGGCCTCCTGATAGGCCGCGACGATCGCGGGCAAATCGCCGTCGGTGATCGCGCCGATATGCTGGTGGCGGATGATGCCCCGGCCGTCGATGACGAAGGTCTCCGGCACGCCGGCCGAGCCGATGTCGAGCTGCACGCGGCGGTCCACATCCGCGCCGATCGCGCGGAACGGGTCGCCATAGGTGGCGAGGAAGGCGGAGAGGTCCTCCGGCCGGTCGCGGACCGCGATGCCGTCGACCGGAATGCCGCGGCGGGTCAGCTCGGCGAGCTGCGCCGCCTCGGTCCGGCAGGGGATGCACCAGGAGGCGAAGATGTTGACGAGGTGCGCCCGGCCCATGCGCAGCTCGGTGCTGCTGAGGCCAGGCCGGCCGGCGATCGCCGGCGCGAGGGTGAAATCGGGCAAAGGCTGGCCGATCATCGCGGAGGGCACCGCCTCCTGCCGCGGCGTGTAGAGGCCGGCGGCGACGACGGCGAGAAAGACGATGAAGGCGCCGAGCGGCACCCAGAGGACCAGCCTTTTCATGCCAGCGCCTCCTGCGGCTCCGGCAGCGCCTGCGCTTCCGGCTTGAAGCGCCGCTCGCGCCAGAGCCGGCCGAGCAGCGAGAGGAAGCCGCCGATCGCGACCAGCGCGCCCCCGGCCCAGATCAAAGTGACGAAGGGTTTCCACCAGATCCGCAGCTGCCAGCGTCCCTGATCGTCGCCGTCGCCGATCGCGACATAGAGCTGGCCGTCCCAGAGCGTTTGGATCGAGGTCTCGCTGGTCGGCGTCGGCGGCGAATCGAACAGGCGCGCCTGCGGCGTCAGCAGGAAGGGCTCGCCTGCCCCCCGCCGCGCCTCGAGCTGCGCCTCGATCGCGGTCCAGTTCGGCCCGGGCACCGGCTCGACGCCGACGAAGCGGATGGTGAACGGCCCGGCCTCGATCGTCTGGCCCGGATGAGCGGCGATCAGGGTCTCCTGGGTGAAGGCGCTGTCCGCGGCCATGCCGGCGAGCGCGACGGCGATGCCGAGATGGGCGACGACCATGCCGCAGATGAAGAGCGGCGTGCGCCTGAGGTTGCGGCCCCAGAGCGGCGCCAGGCTGGCCAGCGCGACGCCGGGCGCGAAGGCGAGGCCGAGCAGGGGCAGCCAGCGCGTGCCCGGCGCCAGGATGACGACGAGCAGCAGCACCGCGGCGCTCAGCAAAGCCGGCGCCGCGATCCGCCCGGCGAGCGCACGCAGCTGGTCGCGGCGCCAGCGAAGCATCGGCCCGATCGTCATGATCGCCGCGAGCGCAAGCGCGATCGGCCCGATCGCCGTGTTGAAATAAGGCGGCCCCACCGAGATCTCGCGCCCCATCGCCTGGGTCACCAACGGATAGAGCGTGCCGATGAAGACCAGGCCGAGGATGACGGAGAGGAAGAGGTTGTTGATCACCAGCGACGCCTCGCGGCTGACGATCTCGAAGGTCGAGCCTTCCTTCACATAGCGGACGCGCAGCCCGAACAGCAGCAAGGCGCCGCCGATATAGAAAGCGAGCAGGCCGAGGATGAAGGCGCCGCGCAGCGGATCGACGGCGAAGGCGTGGACGCTGGTGAGGATGCCCGAGCGGACCAGGAAAGTGCCGATCATCGACATCGAGAAGGCGACCACCGCAAGCATGATCGTCCAGGCACGGAGGCCCGCGCGGGTGGCGAGCACGGTGACGCTGTGCAGCAGGGCGGTCGCGGCGAGCCAGGGCATCAAAGAGGCATTCTCGACCGGATCCCAGAACCACCAGCCCCCCCAACCGAGCTCATAATAGGCCCAATAGGAGCCGGCGGTGATGCCAAGCGTGAGGAAGATCCAGGCGCCGAGCACCCAGGGCCGCATCGCGCGGGCGAAGGCGGGGCCGACGTCGCGAGTGATCAAAGCGCCGACCGCGAAGGAAAAGGCGATCGAAATGCCGACATAGCCGAAATAGAGGGTCGGCGGATGGAAGGCCAAGCCCGGATCCTGCAGCAGGGGATTGAGGCCGTTGCCTTCGACCGGCACCGGGAACAGCCGCTCGAACGGGTTCGAGGCGATCAATATGTAGAGATAGAAGCCGAGCCCGATCGCGGCCTGGGCGGCGAGCGTGGCGATGAGCGTGTCCTGCCGGAGCCGCCGCTCGAACAGAGCGACGCCGGCGCCGGCGACCGCGAGCACCGTCACCCAGAGCAGCATCGAGCCTTCGTGATTCCCCCAGGCGCCGGCGAACTTGTAGAGCCAGGGCTTCAGCGAATGGCTGTTCGCCGCGACCAGCTTCACCGACAGGTCGGTGCGCAGGAACAGCCAGATCAGGGTGAGGAAGGACAGACCCACCAGGAGGCCCTGCGCGACCGCGACCGGGCGGACGATCCTCAGCAGCGGCTCGTTCCCCGGCCGCAGCGCCGCCGCTCCAAGCACGAGCTGGAGCAGCGACAGGCTCGCGGCGAGCCAGAGCAGGGCAAGGCCGGCTTCGGCGATCATCCGACGTGGTCCGTCCGGTGCATGCCGCGCCGGGTCAGCTCTGGCGGCATGTAATTCTCGTCATGCTTGGCGAGGATCTCGGTAGCGGTGAACTGGCCGTTCGGCTGGAAGCGGCCTTCGGCGATGACGCCGCTGCCCTCGCGGAACAGGTCCGGGGTGATGCCGCGATAGGTGACGCGGATCACCGACGGCGTCTCGTCGCCGACCAGGAAGTCGATCGTGACTCCGTCCGGATGGCGGTGCAGCGAATTGCGGCGGACCATGCCGCCGATCCGCACCGCCCGGTCGAGCGGGATGCCCTGCCGGGCGACGTCGGCCGGCGCATAGAAGAAGCTTGCCTGGTCGCGCATCGCCGACATGGCAAGCAATGCCGCGATCCCCACCGCGACGATCGCGAGGGCGAGCAGGATCAGGCGCTGGTTCTTCGCCTTCACTGGCGGCGGCCCAAAGTCTCGGCCTGCGCCTCGGCGCGGCGCATGGCGAGCCAGCTCCACAAGGTCAGCCCCAACGTGCCGGCGAGCGCGATCGCATAGGAGGCGATGACGAGGGTCCAGGGGCTCATGCCGAGGCCATCCGCTTCAGCCGCGCCTCGACCTTGTTGCGGGCGAGCTCGGCCCGCATGCGCATCAGCACGATCGCCCCGAACAGGAGCGAGAAGCCGAGCGCGGACACGAGCAAAGGCCAGAGCATCGACGCATCGATCCTCGAGGTCCCGCGCAGGAAGTCGATGCTCTGCCCCTGATGGAGCGTGTTCCACCACAGCACGGAATAATGGATGATCGGCAGGTTGACGGCGCCGACCAGCCCGAAGATCGCGGCAAGGCGCCCCTCTCCGCCTTTCTCCTTCTCGGCCCCGGCAAGCGCGATATAGCCGCAATAGAGAAAGAGCAGGACCAGCATCGAGGTCATCCGGCCGTCCCATTCCCAGAAGGTGCCCCAGGCCCGGCTCCCCCAGAGCGAGCCGGTGATCAAGCAAATGGCGGTGAAGACCGCGCCGGGCAATGCGGCGCTGCGGGCGGCGACCGCGGCAAGCGGGTGGCGCCAGACCAGCTGCATCAGGCTTGCGAGCGCGATCGCGCCCCAGCCTGCCATGCCGAGCCAGGCGGCCGGGACATGCAGATAGATGATCCGCACCGTCTCGCCCTGGAAGCGCTCCGGCGGTGCGACGAACAGGCCGACATAGAGCGCGCCCGCGATCAGCGCGGCGCCGGACCAGCCCAGAACGGGGGTCAGGGGTCGCGCGATTTTGAGGAAACGGGCCGGATTCGCGTAGACGTGCATTGGTGGCGCCGGTGTAGCGAAGGCGGGCGCGGCGCGAAAGCTTGTGCTTGGCGGCGGACTCGATCAGGTGATCGGGCCGGACTCGATCAAATGATCGTCACCCCGGACTTGATCCGGGGTCCACCTTCTCCATGCCGGCGCCGGAAGAAGGTGGATGCCGGGTCAGGCCCGGCATGACGAACAGGGGGGTGCGTCCTTCGATACGCCGGTTCGACAGGCTCACCGGCTACTCAGGATGGGCGGGGTTTGTGATGCAATTTGATTCCATGCTGACTTAGACTGACGGCCCGATGCACGCCGCCGCCCCTCCGGTGCAGAACCGCCTGCTCGGCATCGCGCTGAGGATCGGCGCGACGACCTGCTTCGCGGGCATGGCGGCGGCGATCAAGCTCGCCTCCCAGGCCGGCGTCAGCCTGCCGGAGCTGGCCTTCTACCGCTTCGCCTTCGGCCTGCCGCCATTGCTCGCCTGGATCGCCTGGACCCGCAATGCCGGGGCCTGGCGGACGCAGCGGCCGCTCGCCCATCTCGGGCGGGGTGCGATCGGGCTGACCACGATGGTGCTGAGCTTCGCCGCGCTCACCTATCTGCCGCTCGCCGAGGCGGCGACGATCGGCTTTGCGGCGCCGCTCTTCTCCGTCGCGCTGTCGGCGCTGGTGCTCGGCGAGCCCGTGGGCTGGCACCGCTGGAGCGCGGTGGCGCTGGGCTTCGCCGGCGTGCTCGTGGTGATGCAGCCGGCCGGCAGCCACCTGCCGATCGCCGGGCTGGTCCTCGCTTTGCTTGGCGCGGCGGGCACGGCGGCGGTGACGATCACGCTGCGGCAGATCGGCCGCACCGAAGCGACCCCCACGATCGTCCTCTGGTTCACCTGCTTCTCGATGCTTGTGACCGGCGCCTTCCTGCCATTCTACGGGCGGGCTCATGACGGAGCGACCTGGGCGATCCTGCTCGCGCTCGGTACGTTCGGCGGGCTCGGCCAGCTCTTCCTGACATCGGCCCTGCGCTTCGCGCCGGTCTCGGCGGTGGTGCCGTTCGACTACACGCAGCTCATCTGGGCGGTGCTGCTCGGCTGGGCCCTGTTCGGCACCCATCCCGCCGCCAGCACCTGGGCTGGCGCCGCGGTGATCGTCGGCAGCGGCCTGTACACCGTGTTTCGCGAGCACAAGCTCGGCCGGGACAAGCCGCGGCCTGCACTGCTTTAGGATCGGGATCGCGCTTGATGCGCGCGCGTCGCGGCCCTCGGTCTCAAGCACGCGTTAGCGTATTTTGCGTTAATGCGCGCGATTCGGAGACGCCCGGGTTGCCGGAGAGGGCACGAAACGAGCGCTCCAAACTGTGCCGCCGACCCGAGAATAGCCATCATTCGTCGGAAATATCATACGTAATCCGACACGTCAAGGTTTCAAGAGTTTGTCACTTGCGGGTTGCGGGGTTCGTTGCTTCGCCGCGCGCGGGCCTGAGGCCTGCACCACTGCCCCGCCTTGGGCAGTCTGGGATGTTGGTTGCCCAAACCCACACCGTTCGGGCTGAGCTTGTCGAAGCCCTCCCCTTCTCTTTTTCTCTGAAGGAAGGAAGGAAGGAAGGCCCTTCGACAGGCTCAGGGCGAACGGAGAGTGGGTCTCTTCTGCCGGGCTCACCCCCGCCCGATCAGCTTCCTTGCCATATCGTCCGCGACATCCGCGGCATTGCGCCCGCTCGCCTCGCTCTCGTCCCAGATCGTCTCCAGCCGGCCGGGGATCTGCTCGATGCGGGCGCGGACCTGGGCCTCGTCGCCTTCGCCGAGATATTCCATGCCGACATTGATGATGCCGCCGGCGTTGATCACGTAATCGGGCGCATAGAGGATGTCGCGGTCGCGCAGCAGGTCGCCCTCGGCCTGGGTGGCGAGCTGGTTGTTGGCGCCGCCGGCGACGATCGGCACGTTCAGCGCGGCGATGCTCTCAGGGGTCAGGATCGCGCCAAGCGCGCAGGGGCTGAGCACGTCCGCCGCGACCGTCATGATCGCATCGGGCGCGATGGTCGTGCCCCCGGTCTCGGCGGCGAGCGCTTCGGCCTTGGCCTGGTCGACGTCGGCGATGGTGAGCCGCGCACCTTCCGCCGCCGCCTGCCGGGCGAGGCCGGAGGCGACGCTGCCCGCGCCCTGGATGGCGAGGTGGAGGCCGGAGAGATTGTCCCTGCCGAGCTTGCGGCGCACCGCCGCCTTGACCCCGAGGAACACGCCGTAGCTGGTATAGGGGCCGGGATCGCCGCCCGCCCGGCCGCTGGCGACCGGCAGGCCGGAAATATAGCGGGTCTGCTTCGCCACCTCGACCAGGTCGCCGACGCTGATCCCGACATCCTCCGCGGTGACATAGGCGCCGCACAGGCCCTCGATCGCCTTGCCGTAGGCGGCGAGCATCGCTTCTGTCTTGGTCCGGCCGGCATCGGCGAGGATCACCGCCTTGCCGCCGCCAAGCGGCAGCCCGGCCATCGCATTCTTGAAGCTCATCCCCCGCGAGAGGCGCAGCGCATCGGCGACCGCCTCGCCGCTCTGGGCATAATGCCAGAAACGGGTGCCCCCCGCGGCCGGGCCGAGGTGGCGCGAATGGACCGCGATGATCGCCCTGAGGCCGGATTCATGGTCGGTGACGAAGTGGACGAGCTCGTGCGCGTCGAAATCGGGATAATCCCAGAGCGAATCCATTGGGGAGCTCGAATCCTGTCTGTCGGGGCCGGCAAGGTGGGGCGATCGACGGGACTTGAACCCGCGACCCTCGGTACCACAAACCGATGCTCTAACCAGCTGAGCTACGATCGCCACATTGCTTGGGTGGGCGCACATAGGGGCGGGCACCGGCAACCGTCAAGGACAAGGACCCTGCCCTACGCGGGCCCTTACCAGTCGGTCAGCCCAAGCCGCTCGCGCCTTGTCCAGCGCGCGATCATCAGCACCGCCACGATCGCGAGCCCGGTGGCGAGCCCGGTCCAGATGCCCACGCCTTCCCAGTGGCGGCCGAACGCCAGCCAGAGCGCCACCGCGAGGCCGATCACCCAATAGCCGATTGCCGCATAGGCCATCGGCACCTTGGTGTCCTGGAGCCCGCGCAGCATGCCGGCGCCGACCGCCTGCGCGCCATCGAAGATCTGGAACAGCGCGGCGACGAACAGGAAGGAGATGGCGAGCGGGATCACCCGCTGGTTCGCCGGATCGAGCGGGTTGAGGAAGAGCGAGACGAGCTGGTGCGGGAAGCTCAGCATGGTCGCGGCCATCAAGGTCATGAAGGAGACGCCGAGCGCGAATGCGGTCCAGCCGGCGCGGGCGACCCCTTCCTTGTCGCGCCGGCCGAAGGCAAGGCCGACCCGCACCGTCGCCGCCTGCGACAGGCCGAGCGGGACCATGAAAGTGAGCGAGGCGAGCTGCAGCGCGATCGCATGGGCGGCGACCGATTCGGCGCCGATCAGCCCCATCAGGAAGACCGCAGTGTTGAAGATGGTGATCTCCAGCGCCAGCGTCACGGCGATCGGCAGGCCGATCCGCCAGACCTCGCGGAAGCGCTCCCAGTCCGGGCGCCAGAAGCGGCCGAACAGATGGTAACGCCGGAAGCGCGGGTGGACGCTCACGATCCCGGCCAGGGTGAGGAACATGAAGATGTTGGTGACGGTCGTGCCGATGCCTGCGCCGGTCAGGCCCAGAGCCGGCAGGCCGAAATGGCCGAAGATCAGGCCGTAATTGACCATCGCATTGCAGGCGACGCCGCCGAGCCCGACGATCAGCGACCAGCCCGGCCGCTCCAGCGCGGCGACGAAGGAGCGCAGCACCAGATA